>CAZSGO010000032.1:0-5170 GCA_964606395.1 uncultured bacterium | reverse complement strand
GTCATCCTGAACTTGTTTCAGGATCGGCTTTTCCGGCTTCATAGGTCATCCTGAACTTGTTTCAGGATCGGCTTTTTCCAGCGTTGGGAAGTTTTTAAAACCGGGGTTGTCACTTACTCTAAAAACAATAATATCATTTAAATCTCTCTTAATAAACTAAAGGTCGGACTAAATCCCATTTTCAATTCTTATGTAAGCGCTTGATTTTTTTACGGTTAATTACATCTTGCATGCGTCGATTTATAAATGAACTTGATCTTTTAATATTCAATATTTTAAAGTGTGATTTGTATCAAGGATCTTACAATTTTAAGCAATTGATCCGATCCTGAAACAAGTTCAGGATGACGTTCAAGGGGTACTCAGGATGTGAGTTGTAAAACGGAATGTAGGCCATGAAGTAATTTTTACCGATCCTGAAACAAGTTCAGGATGACGTGATAGGGGTGGCAAGTTCAGGATGACGTGTTTGAAATGTTCGGAATAATTTGTTTGAGGATGTTAGGGGTGTCAACCATCAACTATCAACAGTCTTTAGTCGAAGTTTTCCATCTATAATTTCATACTCTTCATTAGTTCTTGGACATACAAGATCATCCCCAAGTATCTCCCCTTCTCTGCTAACCCAGCCTTTCTGTTTGGCTGGCACACCGACCATAAGGGCGTAAGCGGGAACATCTTTAGTTACAACCGCACCGGCTGCGATCAAACAGTATTCTCCAAGAGTAACACCACAAACCACCGTTGCGTTTGCTCCTATGGTCGTACCTTTTTTGATCCTGGTTTCTTTATATTCGGTTTTTCGTTCCACAAATGCACGAGGATTTATAACATTGGTAAAAACACAGCTTGGTCCGCAAAATACATCATCTTCGATAATAACAGAATCGTATACTGAAACATTGTTCTGAATTTTAACTCCGTTGCCAACCACTGCCTTAGAACCAATATTTACATTTTGACCGATAGAACACTTTTCTCCAACGATCGCTCCGGGCATAATGTGTGAAAAATGCCAAATTTTTGTTCCTTTTCCAATATTGGCACCTTCATCAACTCTGGCGGTATCATGAACATAATAATCAGCCATATATTGCGTCCTTAATTTTTTGAGCCACAAAACCGATCTCTTCTTCCGAGAGGAAGGGATGCATCGGCAATGACATAACAGTTTCCGACAATCTATTCGAAACGGGGAAATCCATGCCTTGATTTAAAAATAAAAATGCTTCCTGTTTAGACAGGGGCATAGGATAATGAACCGCTGTCGGAATATCGTCCTTAGCAAGCATCTCTCTGACTTTATCCCGTTCTTTTACCCTAATCGTATATTGAGCCCATACACTTAAATTTCCCGGAAGCACAACAGGGGTATCAACCGAATCTCTCAATGCGGTAGTGTAAGCATCTGCAACTCTATTTCTTTCTGAAATTTCTTTGGTGAAATGTTTTAATTTGACTCTAATGATCGCAGCCTGCAAAGTATCCATCCGCCCATTTACACCGATCATTTTATGATAATAACGTTTTTCCTGACCGTGATTTCGTATCATTTTGATCTTTTCGGCCAACTCGGGATCTGTTATAAAAATAGCTCCGCCGTCACCATAACAACCTAATGGTTTGGCAGGAAAAAAACTTGTTGTGGCAATTTTTGTCAAAGCACAGGATCTTTTTCCTTTATATTCAGCTCCAAAAGATTGCGCCCCGTCTTCCAGAACCCACAACCCATGCTTTTCCGCAATATTATTTATCTTGTCAAAATCAGCACATTGGCCATAAAGGGATACGACAATGATACCTTTTGTTTTTGCTGTGATCTTTTCTTCAATCTTTTCCGGATCTAAATTAAAGGTCACCGGATCAACATCCACAAATACGGGAACAGCACCGACGATAGAGATCATCGTCGCTGTTGCAATGAATGTAAACGCCGGACATAACACTTCATCACCGGGCTGTACATCCAAGCCCATCAGTGACAGCGAGATCGCATCTGAGCCGGAGCTGCAGGCAATCGCATTGCTTGCTCCCGAAAAGTCGGCAAGCTCTTTTTCCAGTGCCGTAACATCCGGACCATTTATAAATGCGGTCTTTTCTATCACTCCGGCAATAGCTGCATCAATTTCACTCTTATACTCTACATATTGGCGATGCAAATCACAAAATTGCATAGTTTATCCTTAATTTTTAATAGCTTAATTTTTCCATCAAATGAACACCGGAAAGAATATCTTCGCGAGAAGGAAATTTATCCCACTCTTCCTTTGCAATATATTCGTACATCTTATTATGACCCTTGCCATATACATGGTCCAGGGTAAAATCCATTTCCGGTTTTTCGATTTTTTCCACATTCCAATGACGAATTGTATTCAGGTTTGTTCCTGCCAAACGAATAATTCCTTTTTCGGCAATGAGCGTAAATTCGGTTTCATAATTCTTTTCGTAAGCACTAACGGTTGCATTCAATGAACCGACAATGCCTGAGTTAAATCGCATGACAGCCGAGACAGAATCATATACTTCCAGACCTCTGAGCGAACCTCCCTGACCTTTGCCGCTTACCAATTCGCCAAAGAAATAATGCACCATATCAACATAGTGACTTGCCTGTGTATATAGAACACCTCCATCTAACGAACGTGTACCGTGCCAATCAATATCAAAGTATGCATCATTACGATTCCATATTACATTACAAATAAACTGATGTAATTTTCCTAATTTACCGCTTTCGATCAAATCTTTCAACATAATGACCAAAGGATTATATCTGTTCTGATATACGGGTAATAAGGTTTTTTCGGCCTTATCTACGCGGGAAAATACTTCATGTGCTTCACGAACCGTTAAACTGAGGGGTTTTTCACAAACAATATAGGGCGCATCCGTATTCTCGGCAATTTCCGCAACATGTTCAGGATGATTTCCGGATGGAGTAAGTACTGAGATAACATCCACATTCTTAATATCTCTATAATCCGTCACATAAGGTACGTTCAATTCTTCAGCTGTTCTTTTTGCCCGTTCTTCCAGTATATCACATACTAAAGTAATTTCAACACCGGAGGTTTCCTTAATCGCTTCAATGTGTCTTTTTGAAATTCTTCCACATCCTACAAGTGCGATCTTTTTCATATGGTTAATTCCTTTCGATAAATATTGATAGGCAAAATATATAAAGGTTATTAATTATTATCAATCAATATTCATTTTAAGTCGATGGGAAGAAAAGTTTATGGGTTGATGGGTTGATGGGTTGATAGGTTTATGGGTTGATGGGTTGATAGGTTTATGGGTTGATGGGTTGATAGGTTTATGTGAGTGATTGACTAAGAGAGTTCAGCATCCTTGTAATTGAATTGATTTTTGTTTTAATTTCATTCAATATTTGCTCATCTATATATTTCCGGTCAAATGCTAAATAAAATTGATTTAAAAGTTCCATTGCACTTCCAAATGATATTTGCAGATATCGTTTATAATCTTTTTTAGAAAGCTTTCCTGATCCTTCTGCAATATTCGATGAAATTGAAACAGATGCTCTTCGTATTTGAAGTGTTAAGTTCTTTTCTTCTTTATATGGAAATTGATCTGTTATATCATAAATAAAATTGTTTAATTCGCGAGATAGTTTCCATACCTCAAGTTTTTCAAAACTATAAGTAAACGCTTGCTTCGTCATTTCGTCCCCCAATTTTATTAACAATAACAGTTTATTGGCTATCAACTTCTACATCAACCTATAAACCTATCAACAAAAAAATAATCAACTTCTACATCACCCTATCACCCATCTTAATCTTTCGGGTTCTTGATCAAAACCAATAATCTGTTCATCAGTAATGATGATGAGACTCCGATAAGAGTATACCATGTCCAGTTAATATGGAACAGATCTTGCCATCCGGCAATAATAATGAATGTCATGACCGCGATGGAGAAAAAGAAAGGAACAACATACTGCCATAATCTACATTTTTTAAAGAATCGAACGGCAACAAACACACCCAAAGTTCCACCATAAGTAAATGATGCAATTGACAAACCAATTACAACTAATGGACTATTTTGGTTGGTAAAGATCATTGCTCCAAAGACCATAACAATTCCCCATCCAAGTGTAGCAAATCGACTAATTCTAAGCCACTTGTCTTCATCGGTAATATTCTTAAAAATAGGTTTAAAAATATCAACCGTGATAGAGGAAGACATTGCACTCAATGATCCACTAAGTGTGGTCATTGACGCCGCAAAAATACCGGCTACGGTAATTCCCTTTACAACAGGAGGTAAGTTTTCAATAATGAATTTAGTAAACAATTCATCGGGTTTAGTAATGCCCAATACTTCAAAGCTAGCACCATTCCAAACCATATATAACATGGCACCAATGCATAGAAAAATAACAAATTGGACGAAAACAACCAGACCACTTCCTACCATAGCTTTTTTAGAATCAGTTGGGTTTTTGCAGGAAAGTATTCGCTGAACTATCAACTGGTCTGTTCCGTGACTAGCCATTGATAACAAGGCTCCACCAATAATGCCACCCCAAAGAGTATATCCTTTTCCGGGATTAACATTGACCAATAAAAGTTTACCTTTTTCAACCAGATCAGCGACAGAAGCACCTGCATCGGGAAGCATATTCATTCCGATAACCAATGCTGCGATGGCGGCTCCCATATATATAATCCACTGCGCAAAATCCATCCATACCACACCTTTGATGCCACCCATAAGGGTATAAGCTACCGTCACAACACCCAAAATTAATAATGAATAGAAATAAGGAAGTCCGGTGATCATGGATAAGGGGATCGCAACAGCGAACAAACGAACGCCATCGGCTAGAAGTCGAGTGAACATAAATGTAACCGACATGATCCGTTGCATGGTAATACCACCTTTTTCGGTGATCGCTTGATAAACCGATATAAATTGTCCTTTACTATACATAGGAATGAAAATCAATGCGACCAAGATACGGCCGACAATATATCCAATACAAACTTGCAAGAAAGTGAAGTTACCCATGTAGGCGACGCCCGGAATCGATAGAAATGTCAAAACCGATGTTTCTGCAGCAACGATGGAAACCATAACGGCCCACCAGGGAAGCTTATTCCCTGCCGAAAAATAATCTTTCATATTCTTTACACTT
>CAZSGO010000031.1:0-11801 GCA_964606395.1 uncultured bacterium | reverse complement strand
GGGAATGAGTAGAAGGATTCATCTGAGCTGAGGACCGAAACTATTTTAGTGTTGGCAAACCATTCGTGGTCTTTTAACACAGTTTTCAATAAGACGGGGATCAACGCGGAATGCCAGTTATAGCAAAGAATGACATCGGGCTGCCAATAAAGACGCTCAAGCGTATTTAAGGCGGCAAAACTATACATTAAAAATGTATTGAACACATTGAGGTTTTTAGGTTGTTGATAATTGCTGGTAACCTGTTTGGTGATCTCTTTATAGAATTCAGGATAAATATTAAAGTAGACCTGCACTCTGGAATCCGGAATAAATGCGGATTTTACAGAGGAAATGGTTTCTTCCTTGTCAATATTGACGGAGATCTCTTTTAAGCGTATAACTTCACGTAGAATATATTTTCTTTCAGAGATATAACCGTAACGGGGCAGGAAGACCCTGACGTCTATCTTATTTTCATTAAAGATCTTAGATGTGTTGTCAATAAAATCACCTTCAGTGGATGCCGGAGTAAAGGGTGATACACGTTTTGAGATATTATATATTTTCAGGCTCATTTACATTTACTTGGTTTTTATGTATTTAACACCATAAATTACAAAAATAAACCAGTTGTGTCAATCTTTTAACCAATTATATAAAATAGATTAAAACTGTTGATTACGTGAACATTTAATCGATGAAACATCAAAAAGTCGGAACAAATAGAAAAATGCCGCATGAAAACATTTAGCACAGATTACAAAGAATATTCTTGTAAATATGGTCAAAATATGTAAACTTCAATCGTTAAGCACAGGTGACGAATGTCCTCAAAATTACTAGATCAACACAAGGTAAACGGTTATCTTAGAACACTGCTGATATTGATAGCCGGCGTGATTGCCATTTTCTTCTTAAGGGAGTTGAGAAATATTTTTATTCCTCTATTTCTAGGCATTTTCTTTGTTTTTCTATTTGGACCCATCGTGAGTTTTCTTGCCAGAAAAAAAGTACCCAACTTTGTGATCATGATCCTTCTGTTGATCATTGTAACTGTTGTTTTATTTTTAATGGGTACTGTTATTTACGCAAGTATCAGTTCATTTGTAAATGAATTTCCCAAATATCAGGATAAATTGATCATAACCTTTAATAATGTAATGGCCCAATTAAAGATACCGGTCGAAGATGCTCAATATTTCTTTAAAGATAAGGTAAATTGGTTTGAATTAGCCGATAAAATATCATTGCAGAGCTTTGTTACGTCCATCATGGGGAATTTTCTTGATTTTATCGTCGCCTTGATCCTGATGATATTGTTAATGATGTTCATGGTTGCGGAAAGAAAGAATTTAAGCGAACGATTGGAATCTGTCTTGCTTAAATATAAAGGTAATATTAAACCGGGCATCCTGAAAGAAATCCAAAAAAAGATCCAAACCTATGTTTCACGGAAAACGGTTATAAGTTTGGGTACCGCTGTTTCCGCAATGATCATATCTTCATTTTTTAAATTGGATTTTATTATCATTATTGGACTTATTACCTTCCTCTTGAATTTTATTCCCAGCATTGGTTCGATCATTGCCACCATATTCCCTTTGACCATCTATCTTCTTCAATATGGTTTTGGCGGAAATTTTATTTTTGTTTCCATCCTCTTGATCACCAGTCAATTTTTATTCGGGAATGTTCTTGATCCGCGTTATTTGGGAGAAGGCTTAAAATTATCACCTTTATTTATTATCGTATCGTTATTCTTTTGGAATTGGTTGTGGGGACCTATCGGCATGATACTTTGCGTACCGTTGCAATCCATCATTGCTTTGATCTTGCAATATTCCGGCGGAGCCTATGTGGTAAGGGCCATGATGGGTGAGACGATCTCTGAAGAGGAAGTGACGATCATCGAATAAATGCTAATTGTGAAAGTTGAGCTGATCAGCTTTATCGAATAATATTATATAAAACGATTCATTATATGGGTGAATCGTTTTTTTATTTATCAGTAAAATTATGTTCGGGACTTATACCTGGTAGAAACAATGGTCATTCAAATAAACTTTTAAGTATTCCCATTCATTTTCACGCAACCCCCATTTGCCGATAACATTGGCTTTGTTTCTCCGTAGATCGTGGAAATCGGAACCGCCGGAATAGGGAAGATCATGTTTTAGACAATGGTCGATAAGGACACGGGATAAGGAGCTGCTATGATTGGGGTGATAGGCCTCAAATCCGTTTACGGGAAGCATCTTCATTACATCAAAGGAGATCTCGGGCAGAAATAGTCCGGGGTGGGCAAGTATACTGATCCCTCCTGAAGCCTTGATGAGCTCGAGTGCTTCTTCAAAATCGAGTCTGGCTTTCCCAACATAGGCAGGCTTACCGTCACCTATATATTTTTCAAATGCCTGATTAAAGGATCTGATGTAGCCTTTTGCGATCATTGCGCGTGCTATATGCGGTCTTCCCAATGTTGTATCGTCAGGGTAATTATTTTTAACTTCGTCGATGGTCAGAGGTTTACCCAGTTCGGTCAATCGCTCGCACATCATTTCAACCCGATGATATCGGACTTTTTGAAAATATTCAAGGCGTTCGCGGAATGCTTGATGAAGCGGGTCAAATCCATAGGCCAACAAGTGCAGCCCTACCTTATTATAATCCACTGAGAGTTCAACTCCGGGTACGGCAATTCCATCAAACGCATTTTTAAATTCCGTAAACCCGCTAAAAGTATCATGGTCGGCAAGTGCCGCCACCTTGATCTTTTTTTTGTGAAGCATGTTTGCTATATCGCCGGGAGAATATTCTCCGTCAGAGGCAGTAGAATGGATATGCATATCTGCAATGATGGCCAAATTGGATTGTGAGACCGGGGGTGTTGTCGTCATTTTTGAGAAGTTGATCGTCATAAGGAATAAAGATATGTGAAATGCACCTATAAACAAAATGATTTTGCATGGAACTTAACGGAAATATGTAAGTATGCATGTGATATAAATAATATTGGCAAAAGAACAAAAAAGTCCTATATTTTTGAACAACTAACTACCTTTAGGAGGGAAAAATGAAAAAGTTCTTGATTGTCATGTTGACGATTGCTTGTATTGCCGGATTTGCATTTGCTGAAGCTCTTGTTGTCGGTGAAAAACCTGCTAAACTCGAACTGGATGGTTCTAATGGCGGCCGCCTGGATAAAACACCCTGGTGTAGCTGTGAACTTGAAAATACCGCATGGGTCGTATTCTATGTTGATCCCGATGAATCTGATATGAACGTTGCGGCTGAAGATTCTCTGGATGTCTTGGATATTCCTAAAGACAAATTGAAATCTGCTGCAGTGATCAATTATAAAGCAACCAAACTTCCCGGATTTGCAGTAAATATCGTTTTGAAAAACAAACAAAAAAAGTACCCCGATACATTGTATTTGACTGACAAAAAACATGTATTTGTTGAAGAATGGGGTTTAACGGATAATAGTTACTGTACCTTGGTATTTGACAAAACAGGTGTTTTGGTCTATCGCTTCGATGGTCCGATGGATGAAAAGGAAATTGCAGTTTACTTGAAAGCAATTCAAGATAATCTGTAAAAAAATGATATTGAAAGCGCGAGTCAAATCGCGCTTTTTTTTGTCTGATAATTTTGAAAAGGAGATATAAATGGAAATTTCACCTATTATTATTTGGTTTGTTGTAGGCCTGGTCCTCATTCTGATGGAATTTATCATTCCCGGTCTGGTGATCGTCTTTTTTGGGCTTGGTGCCTGGGTAGCGGCTGTTTTGGTTGCTATTTTTCCCAATATGGCCTTTTGGGTACAGATGATGATCTTTACATTGTTCTCCGTAGGGACCTTGATTCTATTGCGCCGCACTTTGAAGAAACGATTTTTTTCCAATCAAGAAGGTGCCGAAAGTGAAGGACTTGATGACTATATCGGACAAAAGGCCGTAGTTGAAAAAGCCATTGTCGACGGAGAGGGAAAAGTATTGTTCAAGGGTGTTTCCTGGTCAGCTTATGCCGATGAGGATATCTCCGAAGGGACAAAAGTGACGATCATAGATAAAGACAGTATAAAACTAAAAGTAAAAACCCATAGTGAAGGAGTTAAAAAATGACAATATTAACCGTTATTTGGATAGGTCTATTTATTTTTGCCTTTGTTATCCTGGCAAAAAGTATCCGTGTTGTTCCGCAAAGATCTGCATTTATTGTTGAACGTCTGGGCAAATACAAAAAAACACTCACTGCGGGATTTCACGTATTGGTACCTCTTGTTGACCGTGTTTCTTACAAGCATACTCTTAAAGAGCAAGCATTGGATGTTGCCTCGCAAACTTGTATTACTAAAGATAACATTTCAGTAGAAGTTGACGGTATTCTTTACCTTCAGGTCATGGATCCCATGAAATCTTCATATGGTATCGACGATTACCGTTTTGCTTCCACTCAATTGGCGCAAACGACCATGCGTAGTATTATTGGACGAATGGAATTGGATAAAACCTTTGAAGAACGTGAGACGATCAATACATCTATTGTAGAAGCCGTTGATAAAGCATCGGATCCGTGGGGCGTAAAAGTTACTCGTTATGAGGTCAAGAATATCACACCTCCGCAGAGTATCAAAGATGCCATGGAAAAACAAATGCGTGCCGAGCGTGAGAAACGCGCCTTGATCGCGGAATCCGAGGGTGACAGACAAGCAAAAATGAATCGTGCCGATGGTGACAGACAAGAGCTCATCGCCAGATCTGAAGGTGAAAAACAACGACGCATCAACGAAGCTGAAGGTCGTGCCGCGGAGATCGAAAAAGTGGCAATTGCAACCGCCCTTGGTTTAAAAGAGATCGCGATGGTGATCAATGAAAAAGGTGGTGCGGAAGCTGTGAATTTACGGATTGCAGAACAGTATATCGGCGAATTCGGTAAACTTGCCAAAGAAAACAATACAATGATCTTACCAAGCAATTTAACGGACATTGGTGGCTTGGTAGCTACGATCGGTAAAGTATTGGGCGATACGAAACCTAAAGTCGCAAAAGAAGTAAAAGCAGTTAAAAAATAAATGCGCTCACATACGGAATATTTAACACTCACGGTTCCCCGGCGTATGGATTTTGTGAATATTACGCCCAAAGTCAGACATATTCTCGAAGAATCGGGAATTCAGGAAGGCTTGTGCCTGGTCAATGCCATGCACATTACCGCGTCGGTATTCATTAATGATGACGAATTGGGGCTGCACGAAGATTATAAGAAGTGGCTGGAAGGATTGGCCCCCTTTGATCCTTCACCACGAAAATATCAGCACAATCGCACCGGTGAAGATAATGGCGATGCCCATCATAAACGTCAGATCATGGGTCGTGAAGTCGTAGTAGCTGTGACCAATGGCCGTTTGGATTTTGGTCCCTGGGAACAGATCTTTTACGGTGAATTCGATGGGCGTAGACCCAAGAGGATCCTGGTAAAGATCATTGGTGAGTAAAACGCAAGACGTGAAACGTGAAACGTGAGACGTAAGACGTGAAAAGATAAGACGCTCTGAGAGATCGGGGCGTTTTTTTTAATAGTTTAAAAGTTTAAGGTTTAAGGTTTAAGGTTTAAGGTTTAAGGTTTAAGGTTTAGTGGAGTAGAGTAAGTTCAAAAAAAATAATGATAATGAGTTAATTCCTCGATCCATCCAGCTTTACATAAAGCATCGACTGGCAGACAACTTATCAACTCATTGATTCATCGACCTCTCGACCTTTCGACTTCTTAACGATCAATTTTCAACATTCAAGCATCAACTTTATTCTCCCCTCAATCTTCCAGATCAAAATTATTAATTATTTTAAACATATCGCTTGACTGCAAGCTACTTAATAGATATATTTATCGGCTGTTTGTGATGCAGAAGAAAACGAAATAGGAAACAAATAAAATGTATGCAATCGTAGAGATCAGTGGAAAACAATTTAAAGTGGCGAAAGCGGAATTTGTAAAAGTCCCTTCACAGAACGCTGCTGTTAAAGATAAACTTCAATTTACCAACGTTATGCTTGTTGATGACGAAGGCAAGGTTTCTATTGGAACACCTTTTGTCAAAGACGCTGTCGTAAGCGCGCATGTAGTTGAAAACGGCCGTGACAGAAAAGTCATTGTTTTCAAAAAGAAACGTCGTAAAGATTACAAAGTAAAACGCGGTCATCGTCAGGGTTACACACAGATCAAAATTGATGATATCACTGTTGGTAAACCCAAAGCGGCAGCTCCAAAAACTGCAGCACCTAAAGAAGCAGCGCCTAAAGCAACAACTGCTAAAACGGTAGCACCTAAAGCAACAGTTGCCAAAACAGCAGCGCCTAAAGCGGCAAGTACAAAAAAAGCTGAACCGAAAAAAACCGAAGCAGCGAAAAAGACTGAAAAGGAATAAATTATGGCACATAAGAAAGGTCAAGGTAGTTCGAATAACGGTCGTGACTCTAATCCCCAATATTTGGGCGTTAAACGTTATGGCGGACAAGTCGTAACAGCAGGTACCATCATCGTGCGTCAACGCGGAACAAAATTTTTCCCCGGCAATAATGCTAAAATTGGTGGCGATGACACTATTTTTGCTACAGCGGACGGCACCGTTCAGTTCAATATGAAACGTGGTCGCAAAATGGTTGATATCCTAACCGCTTAAGTAAAAGAAAAAATACCATTCAAGCCTTGTCAAATTGACAGGGCTTTTTTTTTACCGGTAATCGGTGATCTGTAATCTGTATTGAAGTAAATAGAAAGACTACCCACAGATTTCCAGCCTTTGTCCCGAAGAATCGGGACTTCGGCCGGCCGGCAACGCTTCAACACTTCAACTTCTCGACTCTCGACCCTCAACCTCTCGACTATCTTCTATATTTATTGTTCATCACAAAAAAAAGTCATACATTTCAAAAAATGAAAGAGACAAGCAATGAGTAACAATAAAAAGAATAATTTTGCGCAAATATGGGCACCGTGGCGAATGGAATATATTCGCACACCGGAAAAAGATAAGCCTCAGGGATGTATTTTCTGTAATAAGCCCAAAGATGATAGTGATAAAGAAGATCTGATCCTTTATCGCGGAAAACACGTATTTGTGATCATGAACCGCTATCCTTACAGTAATGGTCATTTAATGGTCGTGCCTTACCGTCATATCAGTGATTATAATGCCTTGACAAAAGAAGAATTGTACGAATTGTCCGATGTTACTCAAATGGTGATCGAGATCCTTAAAAACAATATGATGCCCAGTGGCTTTAATGTGGGATTCAATATAGGTGAATCGGCCGGCGCGGGTATTGCGGAACATATTCATCAGCATATTGTTCCACGCTGGAACGGTGATACGAATTTCATGCCGGTTCTCTGCCATACCAAGGTTATGGTTGAGGGGCTCACGGAATGCTGGACAGAGCTTAAAAAAGCGTTTGATGAGTATAAACAGGATAAAGGCGCAGGGGATAAGGGTATATAGGTCAATTCAAACAAAATGAAGCATGATCGACTTATCAATCCATCAACCTATCCGCTGTAAAAAAAATGATCGTAAAATATTTTAACCTTAATAATTTTGAAATAACTTTAAACAACCTATTATGAAGATAAGAAAACCTGCTGTAGCCGGTCAATTTTACCCTGCAGATCGCAGTTCATTAAGCCAGTTGCTTAAGGAACTTTTTGCGTCAGTTGAAAAGATCCCCCAATCAGGAGATCTTTATATTTCAGGACTTATCTCGCCTCATGCCGGGTATGTGTTTTCAGGAAAACAGGCGGCTAAAGCATACGCTAATCTTGAAAAGAATTCATACAAATGCGCCTGCATCATTTCACCGAGTCACAGGGAATATTTTCCCGCTATTTCAGTCTATTCCGGTGAAGCATATGAAACACCGTTGGGAATATGTCCGGTTGATGAATACGCAAGGGAATTGGCACTCGAATGTAAGGGCGTAAGCTCCGGGATGCAAGGACATCATAGTGAACATGCACTGGAAGTGCAGTTGCCTTTTTTACAGTACACCCTGGGGAATATCCCCATTTTACCGATGGTCATGGGAGATCAGGGTATAGATAGCATTGAAGAAGCGGCGGAATGCGTCAGAAAACTCTATCAAGCATACGGGAAGGATATCCTCTTTATTGCCAGTTCAGATCTTTCCCATTTTCATGACAGTCGTTCTGCCACAACGATGGACGGTGAATTCATTGCTTTACTGCAAAATGCAGACACGCAAAAAATATTGAAAAAATTACGATCACATGATCTTGAAGCTTGTGGAGCAGGTCCAATTATTGCTATCTTAAGGGGTCTTGAGATAGATAAAAATCACATCAGGGTTCTGGGTTATTCACATTCGGGGGAAGTGTTGAATGACGACGATTCCGTGGTAGGTTATACTTCTGCTTTGATATTGAAACATCCAAAGGACTAAGACATGATAGATGTATTGATTTATAATGAAAATGAACACGGATTTTGGGATGACTTTGTCCGCCGGGCGAACAATGGCACGATCTTTCATGAACGGAAATTTCTAAATTACCACCCCAAAGGCAGATTCAAGGATCACTCATTGGTCTTTATGGAAAAGGGCAAACCCGTTGCTTTGCTTCCCGCTGTGGAATTTACAGATGCAGGTCAGCGAATCTTGTATTCGCATCGCGGAAGCTCCTACGGTGGCATTGTCCAGCCTATCAATCAGGGTGTTGAAAAAAATGTTAAGATCGTTAAAGTGCTCGGGGACTATGCCAAAGAGCAGGGCTTTCATTCCATTATCATGACACTTCCTCCGGACATTTACAATCACCAATTGAACAATTATCTCGAATTTGCCTGTTTCAGAGAAGGATACACCTATCTGAAGCGTGAAATATCGTCCGTACTGAAACTTGAGGACGATATTGAAAAAAATCTGGCAAAATTTAAAAGCACCCACCGCACAGCTTATCGACGCGGAGAAAAAATGGGTGTAAAAGTCAGGGAGACGAATGATTACCAAGCCTTTTATGGCATTTTAAAAAACAATCTGAAGATCAGGCATAATGTAGAACCCACTCATAGCATTGAGGAGCTTCTGGTCCTTAAAAAGCGATATCCCGAACACATCAGGCTTTACGGCGCCTATCTGGAAGATACCATGATCGCCGGACTGGTGATGTTCGATGCGAACGAACTGGTCACACTGGCATTTTATATCTCGCACGATGAAGCTTATCAGGAATATCGGGGCGTGAATGTACTGTTTAAAGAAGTGATAGCCGATAGTATCAAACGCGGGTTTCAATATCTTGATTTTGGGATCTTTACCGTAAATATGGAACCCAATTACGGATTGGCACGATTCAAAGAAAGTTTTGGATCGGGCGGGGTGTTTCGTGATACATTAAAGTTGGTCATAAAATAAAGATATTTGTTAGAGACGCAGCAATGCTGCGTCTCTACAATTCAATGTGCTTAAAAACAGGACGTCAATGGTAAAACAAGACATTATTCGCCTCAGTAAACAGACCTTGGTCTACGGTATCGGTTATGTTGCCGCCCGAATGATCAATTTTTTGCTTTTACCCTTTTATTCTTATCACATTTCTCCCGAAGAATATGGGGCGGTATCACTGATCTATGCTTTTATTGCCTTTTTAAATATTTTTTATCATTATGGACTTGAAAGCGCCTTCCTGCGTTTTTATTCCCGGACCGGTGAAGCGGAAGGACACGAAAAGAAAGAAGTATTTTCTACTGTTCTCAGTTCTTTGCTGATCACGTCGATCGCTTTTTCCATACTGATCTGGCTCTTTGCTCCCGCTTTAAGTCGAGGAATTCTCAGTTCACCCAATTACACGCATATTATCCGCATGACCGCAGGGATATTGTTTCTGGATGCCATGTATCTGATCCCGCTGCATTATCTACGGATCAATAATAAAGCATTTATTTTTACAATGATCACTCTGGTCAATGTGCTGATCAATGTCAGCTTGAATATCTATCTGATTCGTTTTCGCGGTTTGGGGATTGAGGGCGTTTTTATCAGTAATCTGGTTGCGTCGGCCTTTTCTTTTCTGGTCTTGATCCCGGTCGTGATCAAGAATTTCAACGGCCAATTCTCGAGATCACTATGGAAAAAACTCATCTTGTTTGGATTACCTTTCGTGCCCAGCGGTTTATCCAGTATGATCATTGAACTCAGCGATCGTTATATGCTGCAGTGGTTCAAGGGACTGGAAGATGTGGGACTGTATTCCGCCGGCCACAAGCTGGGGATATTCATGATGCTGGTCGTGATGGCCTTCCGCTTTGCATGGCAGCCCTTTTTTCTTCAAAAACACGATGATCCTCAGGCGCCTCGCTTATTCTCAAAGATCATGACATGGTTCGTTTTTCTGATGACCATTGTTTTCCTTCTGGTGAGTTTTTTCATCAAAGAGATCGTGGCGTTCGAGATCATGGGGCGGCATATTATTGCCCAAAGTTACTGGGCGGGTATTACCGTGGTTCCGCTGATCCTGGCAGCTTATCTCTTTAACGGTATTTATATCAATTTTCATCCTGCCATTTTCTATACGGGCAAGACCTGGGTCATTTCGGTGATCGTGGGAATTGCCGCAACGATCAATATTGTTCTAAATCTTATTCTAATTCCGCAGGTAGGCATGATCGGGGCGGGTATTTCATCACTGTCGGCATATGTGTTCATGGCGATCTGTACCTATTTTGTCGTGAAAAAGTGGTTGGATGTTCGCTATGAATGGGGCAATCTGGCTTTAATGTTCGTTTTAACCCTTGCGCTGACGCTGATCTTTTTTCTTGTCGGCATTCAGGCCGCCTGGTTGAAACTGGCTCTGATCCTGATCTATTTTATTGTCGTTTTTGTTTTTATTTATCCAAAAAAGCGAGTGCTAAAACGTGCCGAATAGACTACTGAAACATTCCATGATCTATACAAGCGGAAATATTCTGGCGCGTGGCTTGAATTTTATTATACAAGTCACGATCTGGAGTAATCTGTTCCCGCCCGATGTTTACGGACAAGTGGCATATTGCTATGTGTTTATTTCATTTATGGCCGTGATCCTGCCCTTTGGTTTTGATGCTGCCTTTATGAACTACTATGTGCGTAAGGACGAAAAAGCCGCTTACCTGAAAAATACCATCGTATTTATGGTGATCATGGCATTGGCTTTTGTTGGACTAGCCTTTGTTTTTAAGAATACCATAAGTCCCTTGGCTATTCGCAACGATTCCACAACTTTATTCTCGTTGTCCTTGGCAATTCTCTTTTTTGATATCCTGAACAATCAGGGCATTCTTTACCTCCGGGCAGAGAATCGTGCCGTCTTGAGCGTAGTATTGCAAAATATCGAGATCGTGATCAGACTTGTTCTTCTTCTGTTATTGGTTAGCGCTTTCAGCAAAGAGATCCAATATATTCTCTGGGCAAATGCGGCTTCTTCGCTGGTACTATTCATTGCCCTGATCCTTATCATGCTACCCGCCATGAAGGGGGCAAAGATCTCTTCCCGAATTATGAAAGAATTGTTCTTCTTTGGACTACCCTTTATGGTCGCAGGATTGTTCGACAGGACCATTGAGCTGGCCGATCGCCGTTTGGTCGGGTATTTTATGGGTGATGAAGCCACCGGGCTTTACGTGGCTTCCTACACGGTTGCCGTGCTGATCCGTTTGCTGGTCTACAGCTTCAATGCCGGATGGCAACCCTATTTCCTGAGAGAAGTAGATAAACAAGAGGGTAGGGTGAAACTGGAAAAGATCCATCTTCAGACAGGTGTGA
>CAZSGO010000030.1:0-11840 GCA_964606395.1 uncultured bacterium | reverse complement strand
CCTGTACAATTCGTATTCAGTGGCGATTCTTTAAACGTTGCCGTTCAGGATATTTTTTATGCCGAAGATTACAGCACATTGTCATTTGACAAACATCCCCATCTTGATGCAACATTCTCATCAAAAAATAATGAACTCACCTTGTATGCCGATAAAGGATTTTCGGGCTATGCTCATCTTGCATTTAAGTTTAATAATAAGCCTTATGATCTTCCCGTAAAAGTGGTTGAACGTAAATATATTACATTTTCTTACACTCCGGACACAGCGGCAAAAAACGTCTCGGTTTTTGGCAATTTTAATTTTTGGTTACGAAACCAACTGATGATGAAAAAAAATGATGACGGGACTTTTTCGATCAGCATTCCCTTTGAACCGGGCCAATACGAATATTTGTTTTCCGTTGACGGCCGGGAAATATTGGATCCTTCTAACCCGGATTCAGTCCCGAACGGTTTGGGCGGCTATAATTCACCTTTGAAAGTCCTGCCGAACTTTAGCGGGAAAAAACCCTTCCTGACTCCTGCCTCATATACTTCAGATAACAAGCTGGTATTGGATTTTCAAATTATCTCCAACGACTACTCCGGTGATATACTTAAAAAAGACATTATGGCATTACTGGACAACCATCGCCTACCTGCTTCTAACATCACGGTATCTGACGGAAAAATATCTGTTCGTATACCTAAAATTTCAGCTGAGAATAGCCGCAAATTACGCCTTGCATGGACGAGTGATGCTACAACATCAAATCTTGTTGAAGTGATCCTCGAGAACGGACTACCGGCAGCCAATGGCGGTAAATTCAAATGGCAGGATGCCATTATGTATTCGCTGATGGTCGATCGTTTTTATAATGGTGATCCAACTAACGATGATCCGATCCTTAATGCAAAATTGGCGGATAGAGCAAATTTCAGGGGCGGCGATCTTCAGGGAGTCATACAAAAACTCGATGACGGTTATTTTAATGAACTTGGTATCAATACGATCTGGGTTTTGCCTTTTATCAAGAATACGCCGAACCCGTTTTATGAAACACCTCCTCCTCACCGCATGTTCAGCGGTTATCATGGATATTGGCCGATTTCCGGAAGGAACGTGGATCCGCATTACGGAACAAACGGTGATGCTCAGACGATGATCACCGTTGCTCATAAAAAAGACCTGAAGGTCTTAATGGATTATGTTTCAAATCATGTGCATCAAGAACATCCTTATTACCAACAACATCCCGAATGGTTTGGTCAATATGAACTGCCCGATGGTCGCAAAAATCTGCGTTTATTTGATGAATACCGCTTAACGACTTGGTTTGAATCATATCTGCCAAGTTTTGATTATCCCAATGCTCCCGAAGCGGTAGATACCATGGTGAGTGATGCTATATACTGGTTGAAAAATTATCAGATCGACGGTTTTCGTCATGATGCGGTTAAGCACGTGCCCTATGTTTTCTGGCGCGCATTAACCCAAAAGATAAGAGAAGAATTTCCCGATAAAGATGTGTTCCAAATAGGTGAAACTTTTGGCGACCATTCTTTGATCCGTTCTTATGTCAATAATGGACAATTATCGGCACAGTTCAATTTCAATCTCTATTGGCCGGCTCGTTATGCTTTTGCCGTCGATAATGAAAGTTTTTCCGGCTTGGCGGCTGAGATGGAGCGAGTTGTTGATATCTATGGACAAAACCACCTCATGGCCAATCTTATGGACAGCCATGATCAACCGCGATATCCCGCTTATCTTGAACATGATCTGGATTGGGGCGATAATGCACAGGAAGTCGGTTGGCATAAAGATATTCAAGTCGATGATCCGGTTACATATGATAAGATCGGAATGTACATGACCTACCTCATGACCATACCCGGCCCGCCGGTCATATATTATGGTGACGAAGTAGGCATGACGGGGGCCGCTGATCCCGATAATCGCAGAGAAATGGATTGGTCGCTGAATCCCGATCAAAAAGAATTGAAAAAATATATTTCGTCTTTAACAAGATTGCGATCCGAACATCCGGCATTACGCTATGGCGATTACAGTACGGTCAGGGCCGATGAACAGGTTTATGCTTATATGAGGTCGGATTTTAATGAAAGGATACTTGTCGTCATATTCCGTAAGAACACTGCAGAAAATATTCAAATTACCTTACCAGAAGAATTGGATATCCAAGGCATAACGTGTTTAAATGGTTCACCTTCCATCCAAATAGATGATCAGCTCAAAAATACATACAATATTAAAATGGATCCCTATTCAGGATATGTATTTAAAATAAAATGATCTTTTAACTTTATGATGACGGGGAGCGGGTACGCCTGCTCCCTTATTTTTATTGTAAATTTTTTATTCTTCCTGGAATAACTTCGTGCTCAAATACTTTTCGCCCCTATCTGGAAATATTACAACAACACATCCACGTTCGATATCTTTAGAAGCCTCTAAAGCCGCAACCATTGCAGCGCCGCTGCTCATTCCCACAAAAATACCTTCCTCTCGAACGATCCGTCTTGCCATGGCAAATGCTTCCTCGCTTTCAACATCGATCTGAATGTCAATTTTTTGCGGTTTATATATCTGCGGGACAATAGCCTCTTCCATATTCTTTAAACCCTGGATGTAATGCCCTTTGATGGGATGAGCACAAATGATCTTTATCCCGGGATTATTTTCTTTGAGCGCTTTGCTTAATCCCATGATCGTTCCTGATGTTCCGATGCTTGAAACCAGATGTGTTATCATTCCGCCGGTCTGTTGCCATAATTCTTCTGCCGTCACTTTGTAGTGGGCTAATTTATTGTAAGCATTGGAGAATTGATCGGGATTAAAATATTTTTCTGGTTCTTCATTTACCATTTTTCGAACAAGCGTGATCGCACCATCCGTTCCTTCATCGGCTGATGTTAAAATAATATCGGCACCAAAAGCCTGTATGATCCGACGACGTTCGATAGATACGGTCTCACTCATCACAATGGTTACAGGATAACCTCTCACCGCACCGATCATAGCCAGGGCAATACCGGTATTACCGGATGTCGCTTCCAAAATGATCTGTCCCTGTTTTATGCATCCTTCAGCTTCTGCCTGCTGGATCATACGTAATGCGATCCTGTCTTTGATACTGCCGGTAGGATTAAATCCTTCCAGTTTTGCATACATATTTATACGGGGGTTTTTATTGAGATGATTGATCTTGACCAGTGGTGTATGCCCAATGGACTGAAGTATGTTATTATAGATCATTTCATAAATTCCTTTGATTTAATAGTATATACAGCAATTCCCAACAAGTTGAATTGTTCCGCTATATAGGTTTATGATTCGGATAGCTACAGGGGTAATTGTATTTTAAAACAGCTTCCCTTGCCCTTTTCACTTTCAACGATGATCTTGCCCCGATGCCTTTCAACAAATTCCTTGCTAAGGATCAAACCCAGACCCGTACCTCTTTCACCATCAGTTCCCACTTCATTGATGGATTCATCGATATGAAAAAGCTTATTTTGAGTATCTTGGTCCATACCTATACCTTCATCGATAACGGATATTTCCAATAGGCGATTGATCTCTTTGGCTATGATCTTGATCTTGCTGTTGGGATTTGAATATTTAATGGCGTTCGAAAGTAAATTTTGTAAAATTGTATGGAACATATTCTCATCGATCAGAACAACTGCAGGTGCAGCATCAACGATGATCTCAATATTCTTACGACGTGAGATCGGTTCCATAAGATCAATGGCGTTTTTAATGGGAATACGAATATCCAAGGCTTTAGGCAAGAAAGAGATCTTTCCGGTTTGAGACCGTGACCATTCGAGCAGATTCTCAAGTAATTTGTAGGTTTGGGAAGATACGTCATAAATATGCCGGGAAAATTCCTTGATCTTATCATAATCTTTCTCTTCCCAAGTCCGTTCAATTAGGTTTGAAAATCCCAATATCGTATTGAAAGGACTTTTAAGATCATGAGCAATTATCGATGTAAATTTATCTTTTGTCGCATTTAATTCCTGCAGCTTTTTTTGATTTCTTTTTAATGTTATGTTAACGTTTCGATACGAGGAAAATAACTTAAGCAGGAAAAAAGCAAATATAACGGTCATGGAAAGAATAATAAGCAAAAGATTTCTTACGGTAACTTCTCGTTCCAAATTAATTTCTTTGATGAGGTTTTCTTGTTCAAGCTCACGGATCTTTATTTCTCTTTGTTCAAGATCATAAAGAGATTCCAGTTGTGTCATGGAACGTGTTGCTTTGGATTGATTTATAGAGTCTATGATGCCAACTTCTGTTGTCCTGTAAAAATACGCTTTATCGTACTCATTCAGTTCCGCATAAATTTCGGCGAGTTGTTTATTCATATCTATAATGCGATTTTTTTGATTGTTTTGAGTGGCATATTTAAGTCCGACATTCAAACTGTCAATGGCTCCCTGATATCTTTTTTGGTCCAAAAGTATCGTACCGTATAAATTATAAACACCGGGAAAACCCAGAACATCATTTATATCTTTTTTTATTCTTCTTGACATATCGAGGTAATCCAGCGCTTCTTCACTCCTGCCATCTTTATATTCTATTCTCGCAAGGTATTTGAGAGCATTGGACATTCCAAATTCAGCATTAATCTTTTTATATATGGCTTGGGCTTCCATATTATACCGCCGAGCACATTCAATATTACCTTGCTCCAAACATACCAGGCCGAGTTCATCCAGGCAAATAGCCTCCCCGGTCAATGAACTGACGGTTTCGGGTAACATCCGATATTGTTCCAAACCTTCTTCATATAATTTTTGTGCCTCATCATAAAGGCTCATCGTTGTATAAATTCGTCCAATGGAATAGGACACCCAGGCTACGCCTTCATAGAATCCGACCTTCTGGTAATGTTCTTTGGATTTATAAATAAATTCAATTGCCTGTCGATAAGCTCCGTTCATTCTAAAGACATTGGATAATTGAGAATAGATCATTCCCATTGTTTTGTGATCATCTGATTTCCGGGCATAGATCAACGCTTCATTATAATGTGAAATGGCTTCACGCTGATCGCCGGTAACATTAAGATAGGTGGTACCCATCATACATAAAACTTTTGAAAGCTGTTCAATATTTCTATCTTTTCGATAAATATCTACCGACCGATTCAGGTATTTTAAAGCTGAATCTGCCATATCATTATGATAATGAGTTAAGCCAAGATAATATAAAGCACGAGCCTGAAGAGTTTCATCGCCAAGTGTCTTTGCTTCGGAATACGCTTTTGTTGCTTGAAAATACGATAGATGAAAATTGGATTTTCTCATATTAAATGCCAACTGTAGGCGGGCTTCGATCCTGGGCAATCCATGATATTCTTTAATTGCATTATACAAACTGTCTTCTTCCGCTGATGCAAATAAAAATGAAATACTAAGGATCATGCCACATATAAACATGATGATCTTTTGACTGCGACAATGAATAACATACCAATTTTTCATGTATTGCCTCATCTTCCTATCTTAATAATTTTCTCATTTATAATAAAATATACATAATTTTCGAAAGAATAAAGAAAGAATTAATTGCAAAAATGAAGGCAACTTAAAAAACATTGATCTTGCAAAGAATATTTGATGTTTTATTCAATAATTAAAAGGGCATGTTTGTGATTGGTGACCTCAAGTCTTTTACCTGCCTCACAAATAGTTTCACCATCTGCATGGACTGCAAGCGTACCCGATAAAGCTTCAACTGTTAAATGCTCGGATCTTGCCGTGATCGTGTCATCTCTTTCACCTTGTGTGCCTTTTGTATAGGCTATCATTGCCCCCAGGAGCTTTCTGCGGGATCCTTGTTTCGTCATGCAAATATCAAAGAGTCCGTCATCCATTTTACCTTTAGGTGCCATAAAAAATGCACCTCCCAAGCGACGCCCGTTCATAACCGAGACCAATGCGGGAGAAATACTGACAGTTTTATTTCCGTACTTTATATCAAGATCCGGAGCTGCAGGATATTTTATCAATGTCTTTAGTGCCCCTAGCGTATATGCCATACCGCCATGCACATGATTCATTTTGGCGGCTTCCAATCCAACGATCGTATCAAAGCCAATGCCAAGGCCATTGCCAAAATATCGGCCATCAGGATAATCTCCGCCCTTTACTTCACCAACGTCCATCGCAACGGGTTTTCCGTCTTTAATACGCAGAAGATCTTCACCTAAGCCGATCGGGATATCGGCACTATATGCAAAATCATTCCCCCGGCCTATTGCAAGAACACCAAAAACGGGTATTTTACCATTCATTTTAGCAGCTGCATGCATAAGTCCGTTTATGATCTCGTTACACGTTCCATCTCCTCCGGCTGCAACAATGATGACATTATCCATCTTGGCATAGCTTTCCGCCAAGGTGATCGCATGACCCGGCCGTTCGGTTAAAATTATTTCATATGGCAATTTATGTTGAAAAAAGAACGCCTCGATCTCGGGGATACGTTTTTCAGCATGACCTTTTCCGGCAGTAGGATTTAGTATGACGATGTAGCGTTTCATTTTCCCTCCTGAAACTTTGATTATCGTTGATAAATAATTAGAACTCTTATCTTCATAAAAATATAGCGAAGAATTATATATAGATGCAATGTTTAATATGGGTTGAAAGGTGAAGGTTGAAGGTTGAAAGGTTTGGGTTTTTATTGGGAATAAATGCTCGTATATTAATGCAAGTAATTAAGCAAATGGAACTATTCGGTATTGGTCAACAGAAACAATTTTCTTTACAATAAATGGAGATCATGATGATAAGCTATAAGAACAAAGCAAAAAATGTTTTTGATTTTGTACAAACGCTTTCTAAAGAAAATCCCGGGATCGCACAGGGTTTTATGACCATGCATCAAACAGTCGGAACTGAGGGTGCTCTGTCCGTCAAACAAAAAGAATTGATCGCGATCGGTATATCCATCAATGTGAGATGTGAGGGCTGTTTATCGGTACATATTGCCGCAGCTTTAAAAGCCGGGGCTAGCCATGAAGAGATCATGGAGACCATCGGGGTTTCCGTATTGATGGGCGGCGGCCCTGCTGTTGCCTACGGGAAACGGGCTTATGACGCCCTCATGGAATTATCCGAATAATATAATAAGGGACGATCTCTGACCGCCCCTTAATCTTATATCTTACGTCTCACGTCTTACGTTTTACGTCTTACGTTTTACGTCTCACGTTTTTTACGTCTTCTACATATACGAAAAGACAAATTCTGCTTCACAAGCCAGTTCATCACCAACATAGGCTTTGCCGAACCCGGTGCCGAATCTTTCTTTTACTTTATCCAATTCCACTTCCAAACGAAGTGTATCGCCCGGAACGACTTTTCTTTTAAACTTTGCCTTCTTTAAACCACCAAAGTATACCATTTTGCCTTCATTACCCGGAATGGTCAACAAGGTGATCGCACCGGTTTGAGCAATAGATTCTATAATAAGGACCCCCGGCATAACGGGTTCTTGGGGGAAATGCCCTTTAAAATAATATTCGTCAATTTTTACATCTTTTTCGCCTATCGTTGTCTTTCCCGGAACCAGATCAAGTACTCTATCGATCAGTAGAAAAGGATCTCTATGAGGAATTATCTCTTTTATTTGTTCTCTATTCAATATCATATTAATCTTCCCATTTTTTGAAAACTAAAGTTGCATTATGCCCGCCAAAGCCCAGACTGTTCTTTAGCGCATAACGGATATTACGTTTCTTCATTTTATTGGGCGTGTAATCCAGATCACATTCCGGATCTTTTTCCTTATAATTGATCGTAGGAGGAACAACGCCTTCTTGCAATGCAAGGGCCGTAATGGCAGATTCAATGCCGCCTACAGCTCCAAGTGAATGGGCATGCATGGATTTTGTCCCAGAGATACTGATCTTATAGGCATGATCCCCAAAAGCTTTTTTAATCCCTTTTGATTCCATACGATCATTGTAGTAAGTTGATGTACCGTGCGGACTGATAAAATCGACCATTTCCGGTTCGATACCGGCATCTTTTAGGGCGCCCAACATACATTTTGTAATGCCTTCGGCGCTTTCATCGGGTTGAGTGATATGGAATGCATCACAATTTGAATTATATCCGATCATCTCGGCATAGATCTTTGCATTACGTTTTTTCGCATGCTCCAATTCTTCAAGGATCAGCAAACCTGCGCCTTCACCTATCACGAAACCTGAACGTTCTTTGTCAAAAGGAATGGAAGCGCGATTTTTATCCAAAGAAGGAGAAATGGCGCGCATATTGGAAAAGCCACCAACCCCAAGAACATTGATAGGAGCTTCCGCTCCGCCGGCAAAAGCCAGTTCAAGGTATCCGTCGCGAATATATCGAAAAGCTTCACCGATCGAGTTGGTAGCCGATGAACAGGCCGTTACAATAGGCAATGCCGGACCCTTTGCATTAAATTTAATGGCGACATTACCACCGACAAGATTTACGATCACGTTGGGAATAAAGAATGGGCTTAAACGATCCGCTCCTTTATCAACAACTTTTACGGTTTCATTGTAAAGCGTTTCAAGTCCACCAATACCGCTTCCTACAAATGTGCCAAAGCGATCATGGTCAAAATCGGCTTCCGCCAACTTACTGTCATCATATGCTTCTTTTGCGGCAACTAAGGCTAGAACCGTTGTTCTATCCAAGCGTCTTGCTTCTTTTGGTGGTATGGCATCACCAATATCAAGATCTTTGATCTCGGCAACCAAATAGGGCTTTTGCTGAGATATATCAAATAATGTTACTTCGCCTATTCCGTTCATGCCGGCTTTTGCGTTTTCCCACATATCTTTGACATTATTCCCAATGGGTGTCACAGCGCCTAGTCCGGTAATTACGACTCTTCTTTTCATATGTTCTCCTAATTCATTACCAGACCGCCGTCCACATGAACGACTTGTCCGGTGATATAGTCAGCATTTTCACTTGCCAGAAATAACACCAAGGATGCAACATCCTTAACCTGTCCATATCTTCCGACCGGGATCTGTTCCAAATAGTGTTCTTTAACACTTTCCGAAAGCTTTTCCGTCATCTTCGTTTCTATAAATCCGGGGGCTACGGCGTTACAAGTAATATTTCTTTTGGCGAATTCTCTAGCTACCGTTTTTGTCAGTCCGATCATGCCGGCCTTGGACGCGGCGTAATTAGCCTGGCCCACATTTCCCATCACGCCGGAAACTGAAACAATATTGACGATCTTTCCGTATCTTGCTTTTGCCATAAATGGCGTTACGGCTTTGGTCATATTCCAGGTACCCTTCAGATTGATCGTAATAACACGGTCAAAATCTTCTTCCGACATTCTTAACATCAGATTATCTTTTGTTATTCCTGCATTATTAATTAGTATATCAACTTTCCCATATAGCTTTACGACCTCTTTTGTCACGGTTTGCGTATCATTAAATGATGATACGTCAACCTTGAATTTATCGCAGGTCACGCCTTGCCCGGAAAGCTCTTCACAAAGAGTTGTCGCTTTTGTTTCATCCATGTCATAAATAATAACTGTCGCACCCAATTGTGCAAATTCTCTGGTGATGGTTTCACCAATTCCGCTTGCACCGCCGGTAACCAAAACAACTTTATCTTTGAAGTTCATATTTTAACCCCTTCAAATTATAATTTAATTCCTAATGGTCCGATTGATCCTATCAATATACTGTATCTATTATAGAAAAAACACTCAGTTCTTTCAATTTCAATAAAGTATTATGATAATAGTTCAGAGATCTAAAACGTAAGTGAACACGCACCGCTGGTCAATCCGGCCCCAAAACCGACCAATATGACTTTATCATTCGGTTTCATGGTTTCTTCTTCCAGCATTTCATCCAAAGCGATCGGAATACTTGCCGCCGACGTGTTGCCGTATTTGTGAATATTGACAAAGAACGATTCCATTGGTATTTTTAATGCTTTGGAAGCACTTTGAATAATCCTGATATTCGCCTGATGCGGTATGATCTTCCGGATCTCGGATTTATCGATATTCCCGAATTCGAGAACACCGTTAATGCAAGATTGAATGATCCGGGTGGCAAACTGATAGACCTTTTGTCCGTCCATGTTCACGTAATTATCAACATACAGGATCAGGTCACTGTCACCTTTCGTTTGAACATTGAATATCACTTCTTTCGTTTCATCCTTTTCCAGGATCACCGCTCCGGCTCCATCGCCAAAAAGTACGCAGGTATTTCGATCTTTGTAATCAGTGACCTTCGAAATAACCTCTGCTCCGATCACAAGTGCGCTCTTATATGAACCGCTGTGGAGCATCTTTTCCGCAATATTAAGGGCAAAAATAAAACCGGTACAGGCGGCATTAATATCAAACGCCAGCACTCCCGGTTTTTCAAGTTCCAATTTTGCCTGAACTCTGCAAGCAACACTTGGACTTCGCAATTCGGGAGTAAAGGTTGCTACAATGATCAGATCGATCTTTTCTTTATCGTAATTTGCTTTTTCAATTGCATTCATCGCTGCCAGCGCAGCAAGATCGGATGTTGTTTTTCCGTTCGCAATTCGTCTTTCTTTAATACCGGTACGGGATACGATCCATTCGTCCGTTGTATCAACGATCTTTTCCAGATCGTGATTAGAAAGAACTTCCGGCGGGGTGAACCGACCTGTTGAAACGACTTTGAAACATCCTTTATCTAAAGCCATTCTATATTCCTTCCTGTTTTGTCGTTCGTTCATTTTTTTAATACAAACTAACAACAATTTATATTTACGTGAAACATATCAGATGATCTATAGATATTTAGAAAGTTTATTGTGCAGTATAATTCCGGAAACAAATGTTCTGAAATTATATGATATGCTTTAAATGATACGAATAAACGATCGCGTTAATACAAGCCATTAAACTTTCCGATATTCAGAAATAGATACTGATGTCGTTGCTCTGAGATACTGTTCTTATTTACTGTTCTCAATATATTTCAGAACATCTGCAACTGTTTTCAGACTATCAATTTCTGCTTCGGGAATCGTAATATCGAATTCGTTTTCAATACTCATGATAAGTTGAATTGCGTCTAAAGAATCTGCGCCAAGATCATCCTGTAAATTAGCTTCCAGTGTAACTTGGTCTTTTTCAACGCTTAGCTCGTCTGCAATCAATGTGAAAAGTTGGTCTTTCATTTTTCCTCCGTGTGTGTGTTTAAGGTTTTTGATGTTTTAGTTGAAAAACATAAAAAACCTCACGGATAGTCTAATACACTTTTAGATAGATTGTCAACCTTTTTTTGCGTAATTGGCATTAAGCTTAGTGCAGGAGAATGGGATGATCTTAAAGAAATTTTTGATGTGTTTTAGATCTTCATTTGCTGATAATAAGTAGGATACATCTACTCTCTGCTTCGTATTCCCTACTTCCGTTTCCTGACATCCATTAGAACGATCGCGATCGCTTGATCTTTGGAATGACTCAAACTGACAGATGTATGATCTATCTCAAGCAGGTCTTTTATCTTCACGGAAAAACACAAATGCGGTTTACCGTTCTTGTCGTTTTCTATCCATGAATCTTGCCAGCTAAGGTCATCAACATGAGAAAGTAAAACTTTTCTTACAGCTTCTTTTGCCGCAAAACGGACGGCATAATGCTGAGCGGCCTGTTTGGATCTTGAGGAATATTCAATTTCAATGGGATGAAAATATTTATTCACGAATGTGGGATTCTCGATCGACTTGGCGATGCGGGAGATCTCGATGATGTCTATGCCGGTTTGTAACATGGTGTAGAGTTTAAGGGTTAAG
>CAZSGO010000029.1:0-11979 GCA_964606395.1 uncultured bacterium | reverse complement strand
TTGTTTTGGCGTATGACTTTAATCAATTTATTGATGACTATAAAGTAAGTGATTCATATGGAACATATATTGAGGTCTATAAAAATAATTTTACACCACGTTTAGACTTTGATTCCGATCTCTTCATTCCCGTTCCTTGGACTAAGCATTCGGCTTTATCATTTAATCTGGATATCGGCATGATGTTCAATACCGAGATCGACAGCTTTTTTAATTATTTCGGCGGCGGACTTCCCGGCTTGAAAGGATACCCTTTTTATGCCATCGAGGGAACGCATAAAGCCATCCTGACCTCCACACTGCGTTTCCCGATCAGTAAAAAACTTGGATTAAACCTGGAACCTTTTTTCTTTGAAAACCTCTATGTAAGTGTCTATCATCAAATAGGTGACGCATGGACATTGGGTCGCTCCGCTCCCGATTGGAAACAGGATATCGGTCTTGAAGCACGGATAGCCGGCCATTCCTGGTATGGTTTCCCCTTGGCGTTAAGCTTTGACCTGGTCTATGCCATGGATATGATCCAATACGATGAATTTGATGAAACAAAGACCATAGGACATAATTTCCGCTTCTATTGGTCCGTATTATTTGACTTTTAAGGGTAAGTATGAAACGAATTATTATCATGATGATCATTGGACTGACGCTTTTACAAGCCCAAGCCCCCGAAAAAATCCGATCTAAATCCATCCCCTTAGGCATTGGACTTTCTGCAGTTCTTCCGGGCGCAGGTCAATTGTATAA
This sequence comes from uncultured bacterium, assembly GCA_964606395.1. GTDB lineage: Bacteria > Fidelibacterota > Fidelibacteria > Fidelibacterales > Fidelibacteraceae > M50B103. The sequence continues at coordinate 11,232 of CAZSGO010000029.1, read as the reverse complement.
CGGCAATACGGGTGCCGGTATCATCTATCTTGCACTTGAAGCCGCATTTATTACCGGAACCGCATATTTTAATCATCAGGGAGATCTGGGCATTGAAGAATACGAAGACTATGCAGATGCCCACTGGCATGTTAACGATTGGTTAAGTGTCTATGACCCTACTGTAGATCCTACGACCCATCGTGCGATAGTGTATATTGATCATCGCAGTTACTCGCCTGAAGATGAAACGGATTACGCCGCTATGATGGCTGATATAGACAATGGCTACACAACCATGACCATTGTAAAAGATTATCATTTTTACGAAAATATAGGCAAGTATCAGCAATTCAAACAAGGCTGGGATGACTGGTATCCCGGTAGCGAAGATCTCGATGCTCCGTCATATGGTATTTATGCAAGCTATTCACCCAATCAATTTGAATATTCCTCTATGCGCCGGGAAGCGAATAAATTATTGGATTTCGGCACATATTTCGGAACAGCCGTCTTTTTGAATCATTTCATGTCTGCGATCGATGCCGGTTTCCGTATAAAGAAAGGCAATGACAATCGGGAAATTTTAATTACATTACATACTGCACCTGTGATCAAACAAAACGGAACGTCCGGATTGCAAACAGGTCTCTGTGTGACATTTTAAGCAATGGGATACTATGAAAAAAATTGAATTATTAAGCTCTATTCTTGTTATCGGTCTGCTTGTAGGCAGCTGTTCCGGATCCAAAGAAGCCAAAAATGAAGAACCCAAACGCGAACGCACTTATATCGAACGATATGAAGATGCCGTTAAATTGTTTGAAGAAAAAAAATATTACAAAGGCCTGGAAGATTTTTCCTATGTCGTCTTTAATGCCCCCGGGTCGGATATCGCCGATGATGCCCAGTTCTATCTTGCTTCATCCCATTATGAAATGAAAGAATATCTTATAGCCATTGATGAATATCAACAATTGTTGCGTCGTTGGCCGGCAAGTGACCTTTATGAAGAAACACGCTTTAAAATTGCGGAATGTTACTACCAACAAAGTCCGGGCTATCAGCGTGATCAACAATACATTCTTAAAGCCATTAAGGCATATCAGGATTTTATTGACGAATACCCCTTCAGTGAACGCCGTACCAATGCCGAGGCACGTATCCGGGAACTGCGTACGGGATTAGCGACCAAAATCTATGAAGCCGGTGAACTTTATATGATCCTGCGTGAATGGAATGCGGCAATTATTACCTTTCAGGAAATTATCGACACCTATTACGATACCGATATCCTTAATGACACCTACCTCGAGATAGCCAGTTGCTACAGCAAGCTCATGCAACGCGAAAATATGATCATCATGCTCGATAAAGTTGATGGTGAAAAATTATCGACCAGCAACAAACTGCAGTATGATAAACTAATGAAACTTTCTACGGAATGGCCTGAATGATGACACTCTGTCTGTATGGCGGATCTTTTGATCCCGTTCATAAAGGACATATTCATTTCTCACAGCGTATCATTGATACCTTCCAAGCGAATGCTTTCTTTTTTATACCAACCTGCTATTCTCCCTTTAAGGGTAAAACAAAACATGCCTCAGATGAACATCGTCTGAGAATGCTTGAGATAGCAACCAAGGACATACCTCATTCACACGTTTCAAGCCTCGAGATCGACCGGAAAGGTCTATCCTATACCATTTGTACCCTCAAAGCTTTTAACAGCCTCTATCCCGGCCACCGCTTACTGTGGGTGATCGGAGATGATCATCTGGCAACACTTGAAAAATGGAAGGATTATCCCGAACATTTTCAATATTGTGATATGGTTATTCTACCACGTACTGTGAAAGATCTTCAACAAAAGGTGGATGAACATCCCTTTCGTTCACAATTGCATATTTTGCAGACAGATGAAGTTCCGGTTTCTTCATCGGAAATTCGAAAAGCCCTTAAAGAAGGTCGATCAATATTATCCTATGTTCCTGAGGAAATAAATGATTATATTTGTGCCAATAAACTTTATAGGGAATGAATGACATTTACAGTTAGCCTCCTTATCCTGATAGCCGGTACCGTCCTTCTCTACTTTGGCGCGCACTTCCTGGTAAAAGGATCAGCGAACATAGCACGAATTCTTGGCGTCAAACCGCTTATCGTAGGTTTGACCATTGTCGCTTTCGGTACCTCTATGCCGGAGTTTACCGTTTCAATGTTCGGTGTTTTAAAAGGTGTTTCGGATCTATCCGTCGGTAATATCATCGGTTCAAATATAGCCAATATTGGACTTATTCTGGGTGCGGCAGGACTGATCGCCCCTATTACGCTCAAATATCACCATATTCGGCAGCAATTGCTTATTCTGCTGTTCGGATCACTCTTTTTCTGTATTTTGGCTTACGATGGAATTTCACGCGTAGACGGCATTATCTTCCTTGTCATTATTGCAGCTTATGTTTTTTATTTGATACGATCTTCACGCGAAGACGAGGTGAAAGGCGAAATGCCTAAAACCGACAATTCCATGTTCAGGAATATTCTGTACACTATCGGCGGTATTGCCGGATTGGTTTTTGCCTCCAGGGCTATCATTGAGGGTGCCACAGAGATCGCTATTCATTTTGGGATATCTCAGATGGTCATTGGTATGACCGTTGTAGCCATTGGCACCTCTTTACCTGAACTCGCAGCCAGTATTATGGCCCAGATCAAAAAAGAATCCGATATTTCCATCGGAAATGTTATCGGCTCAAATCTTTTTAATATGTTCTTTGTCGGCGGTGGCGCAGCAACGGTAAGAGGATTGGATATTGATGTATCGATCTTCACTTTTGAAGTGCCTTTTATGCTTCTGTTTACATTATTGCTCTTCCCCATCATATTTTTCAGTAAGGGTATTAAACGACCGCATGCGATAGGCTTATTGCTCCTTTATATCCTCTTTATTGTGATATCCTATACATGGCGTTAATATGAACTACAAACCCGTCCCCCCTTATACCGAATCTTCTTTGATCTATAACCGATTGATGGAAGACGTCGATTACCCCGGCTGGTGTCAATATATTCTTGACCTTGCGGATGAATACGAATTTTCGACCTCCTCGGTATTTGATATTTCTTGCGGGACCGGTACTTTCCTGCATCTCTTTCCTGCTGCCGAGAAGTTCGGGATCGATATTTCGGAACCCATGATCGAAGAGGCCAAAAAAACATATCCCGAGCTTGACCTGAGCGTTGGCAATATGCTTCATCCGCCTCAACAAGATGTTGATTTCTATCTTAACATTCACGATGCATTAAATTATATCTCTAATTTTGACGCGATCCTCGATCACCTCCGTTTTATGGACAAACTGTTAAAAAAAGGGCAAGTCTATATCTTTGATTTTGCTTTACCCGGGATCATGCTGAATTATTTTGACGATACATCCTATGAAGATACCAATGATGCGGGGATCTCTTTTAAAAGAAAAAATCATTTCGATAAAAAAAACAAACGCTCCAAGACGGATCTCTATATTTTCCATCCGGACGGACGTTCTTTTCATGAACAACACATCCAGCATATATATGACTTCCAAGAAATTAAAAATTTGTCTATGGAATTTCCATCCAGAACCTTTATATTTCTTGAAGAGTTTACGTTCGAAGAAGCTCATGAGGCCTCTAATCGATTGTTAGTCATAATGCGATGATCCAATTTAGACAAGTTACTGTAAATTATGGGTATGTCCCCGGAGCATTGAAGGATATCAACCTTCAGTTGCATGATGGAGATTTTACATTGATACTCGGACCCACCGGTTCCGGGAAATCGACTCTTTTACGATTAATTTATATGGATATTTTGCCTTCTTCAGGCGTTGTTACGGTAGATAAATGGACGTCCTCACGGATCTCTCACAGGCAGATCAACCTTTTAAGAAGGAACATTGGTGTCGTTTTCCAGGATTTTAAACTCATTGAGAATATGAGTATTTTTGATAATGTAGCCTTGCCTTTGGTCATTGAAGGCTATCGGCGAAAATATATCAAGAAACTTGTTCATGTTCTTTTAGATGAGGTCAACCTCTTACAAAGCATGAACCAACGGGCATCTACACTGAGCTTGGGTGAGAAACAGCGCGTAGCCATTGCACGAGCTATGGCTAAAAATCCTTTTGTGATCATTGCAGACGAGCCAACAGGCAATCTTGATCGTGAAGCATCCAAGAACGTCTTGTCGCTTTTGGAACGCATTAACAAGAACGGCACATCGGTCATTATGGCAACACATGATTACGAGCTTATCAAAGATACGCCCTATAAGCGGATATATATGGAAAACGGCGAGGTTCTCCCGGGAGACAGAACGATCACTATACCTAAAACCCGTATTAATTTATTAACGAATCAATAATGAAGTTTTTTTTCGTTCTTAGGCAGACATTTTCAAATTTATGGCGTGAACGCACACCGGTCGTTGCGACGATCCTGACAATTTGTATCGCTTTGACCATTCTCGTTGCTCTTTTTGAGGTCAGTTTTGTTCTTTATGACCAGCTACGTGACCTTAAAAGCAATATGCTCATCGAAGTATATCTTGATCCCTCATCCCCGGAATCACAAATAAAAAACATTCAGAATGAACTCGAAGGATACAATACCATTGAACGGCTTCGCTATGTGTCAAAAGAAACCGCCGCCAAGATATTTAAAGAAGAGTTCGGTGAAAATATTATGGATATTTTGGATGAAAACCCTCTGCCTGTATCATTTGAGGTGCGCTTGCTTCCTGAATTCAATCATCCAGAGTATCTGGCCCTTTTTAAAACTCAGGTAGAAAAGATCAACGGAGTCGATGAAGTTCATTACCGGCATGCTCTTATTGAAAAATTAGAAAATATAACCGAAGCGGTAGCAGTTGCGGGAATATTCGTTCTGATCATTCTTGTATTTGCCATGAACTTGCTCATACGCAATACCATAAAATTATCCGTTTATGCGAAACGCAGGCAAATTGATATCATGAAGATCCTGGGAGCCGGCAATCTTTTGATCCGCTTACCCTATATTCTGGAAGGTGCGATCGAAGGTTTTATAGGTGGTTTTCTTTCGGCCATCTGTTTGATATTTGCACACAAATTCATAGCCGGATCCTTCCCGCTACTTGAGATCGGTACAACTACTTATAAAATGTTATGGGTATCGACCATTAGTTTTGGTATCATGATCGGACTGATAACCTCCGCTACATCGGTCGGACGATTTGTATATAAAATATTTGCAAAAAAATAAACAAGTGAGGGTATTATGAGATCAATTAAAGCCATTTTCACCATGTCTATCATGCTATTTCTATTATTGGGCTGTTCAAGCCAAAGCGGCTTGGATATAGCCGCAAAAAAAGGCTTCCCCATGTTGGAAGGTAAGAATGTCGGGATCGCGACCAACCATACGGCAAAAAATGCCAAAGGCGAGCATATTGTGGATCTGATCCATGATACGGGCATCAAGGTTCAGGCGATCTTTGGTCCCGAACACGGTTTCAGAGGAATCGAAGATGCCGGTGAACTGGTAGAAGACAATGTAGATGTGAAAACCGGAGCACCCGTCTACAGTTTATATGGAAAAACACGTAAACCCACTCCCGAAATGTTAAAAAATGTGGATGTTTTGATATTTGACATTCAGGATATCGGAGCTCGCTTTTACACTTATATCTCAACAATGGGATATATTATGGAAGCCGGAGCCGAAAATAATATTCCCGTTTATATTTTCGATCGCCCCAACCCTATCGGTCGCATAGCGGAAGGTCCGATCATTGAACAGGATCTCTATTCCGGTGTTGGCCGATACCCCATTCCGATCCGGCATGGCCTGACCGTGGGAGAATTAGCCATGATGATCAAAGATAAGGGATGGATCAATGATGCCGACAAGCTTGAACTGCATGTTGTAGAGTGTAAAGGCTGGGATCCGGAAAAACCCTATACCGAAACAAAGATGGACTGGATCAATCCTTCCCCCAATATCCGTAATGTAAATGAAGCGTTGGTCTATCCGGGAACTTGCCTTTTTGAAGCAACGAATTTTTCTGAGGGCCGCGGTTCGGAAAAACCCTTTGAATGGGTTGGTGCTCCCTTTGTGAATTCCGGAGAACTTGTTGATGAATTGAAAAAAAGAAATATTCCAGGCATTGAAATTGAAGCTATATCATACACGCCCACCTGTCCGGCCGACGCTTACTACAAACCTAAATATAATGGTGTACTTTGCCACGGCGTCGCTTTAACCGTTACGGACCCCGTAAACTTTAAATCAGTTGAATTCGGTGTTCATTTGATCGATGTTCTGATTCAGCTTTATCCGGATAAATTTGTGATCACCCGACCGGTTTGGATGAATAAATTGTGGGGTAATCGCGATGCATTCGATATGTTCTCAGACCAAAAGCCCGCCGATGAGATCATCAAGACCTATGAACAGGAATTGGCGCAATTTGTCAAGATAAGAGATCAGTACTTACTTTACCGTTGATCGGAATTTTAATTTCTTAAAAATCAGACGTATAGACGCAATTTTTTGTGCCAATACTTCTGATTTATTTTATTTCATTCGCACAACTTGTTCACTATATTAGTTCCAATGAATACAGTTGCAATTGTAGGCCGCCCAAATGTTGGAAAATCCACTCTCTATAACCGCTTCCTGCGCGAGCGTAAAGCTATTGTGCATGAAACTGAGGGTGTAACCCGGGATAGAACATATGCCGAAGTGGAATGGTGCGGTCAGAATTTTACGATTATTGATACAGGCGGTATCATGATAGATCCGCGCGATACGATAGAAGAAGGGATCCGCGAACAAGCCTTGATCGCAACAGATGAAGCTGACCTTATTCTTTTCATAGTCGATGTAAGGGTCGGCGTAACACAATTTGATGAATATATCTCAAAATTATTGCACCGAAGTAACAAAAAGATCATTCTTGTTGCCAATAAAGTGGATGATGAACGCTATGAAGCCGATTTGCATAGTTTCTATGCCTTAGGTTTTGGAGAACCGGTTGAAGTATCCGCTTTAAACGGACGTGCAGCCGGTGATCTTCTGGATGTGATCACTGAAAATCTACCGGATAAACCGGACGCCGATATAAAAAAATACGATCTTAAAGTATCCATTCTTGGAATGCCCAATGCCGGTAAATCTACTCTTGCAAATACCTTTCTTGGGAAAAACCGTCACATTGTAACCGATATTGCGGGAACCACGCGCGATAGCATCAACAGCGAAATGAACTATCAGGGAAAATCTGTGATGTTGGTTGATACGGCAGGCTTGCGTAAAAAGAACAAGATCGCGGATTCTATAGAATTTTACAGCTTTGTTCGCACCAGACGTGCCATCCGTGAATCACATGTCTGTATTTTAATGGTTGATGTCAATAAAGGTTTCTGTTCGCAGGATGTACGCATTGTTCAGGAGATCATTGATCAGCGCAAAGGGCTGATCGTTGCCATGAATAAATGGGATCTGATCGAGAAAGAAACTCAAACGGCAACGGAATTCACCAAAGAACTTTTATATCATTTCCCCGTTTTGACCAATATTCCGATCATGTTCGTTTCTGCCGTCCAGAAACAACGTTTATTCAAATTATTAGATGAAGCTTTTGCAATAAAAGAACGTATGCAACAACGCATACCAACATCTCAACTTAATGACTTTTTTATTAAAGTTATCGAACGTAATCCCCCTCCCGCAGTCAAGGGGAGGTACATAAAGATCAAATACGTTACACAAGTTTTAGAGAATCCCCCTTTAATAGCGCTTTTCTGCAATGAACCCTCCCTTATCATGGACCATTATAAACGTTATCTGGAAAGCGTTTTTAGAAAAAACTATGATTTTAAAGGTGTACCTATTAAATTTGTTTACAAAAACAAATAAACACGAATAAACATTGAAGGAGAAGGAATGAAGAAAGCAATTGTTATCTTGTTTATCATGGTATTTGGTACTATGGCTTTTGCCTCTAATCCTGTGAATTATAAGGTGGAATTATTACCCGCAAAAGGGATGTTGGTATCCGGTGGAACTTCAACGACCGTTGGAATGTTCGCTGCAGGCTTTACTTATGGATTGAATACGACCAATATCCATGCCAAGATCAATTATACGGCGCTCCGAAGCGAAATTGAGGGAATAATGCAACACCAGCTATTTGAAGTTATGGGCATTGATATGGGATTTTCATATGGTGTTCATATATTGTTTGGTGGCGCAAGATTAGAAGTAGGCGGTATCGCCATGTGGAATATGTCGTATGAACTGGCATCAAATGTTGCATTTTACGGCGGACTAAAGTACAAGATCGGATATGGTATCAGCGGTGGATGGGGTTATTTCATCAATAGATTAAGCCTCTATATGGGAACGGAAATTGAACTCATCGAAAATCTTAATCTTTATATCGAATTGCAACCTACGCTCATGAATACCGATGGAAGGTTGATCGGCGCCAATGCGGCTTTTATCGGTGTTAATTATTACTTCCCGACCAAATCTTCTAAAATTGAAATGCCCGACGCATGATCTGAAATTAAGTTTTTAATATGTTGACCATCCTTCATCATGAAGGATGGTTTTTTATTTTTACTGATAATTTATAATTCGAAACCTTTTGTCATTTTTGACTTATTATTGCTTATTGCCCCCCTCCCCTCTTTTTTGAGTTTTTTTTAATAAAATACCAAGTTTATTTTTTTATAGACATATTTGCATAAGGTACCTATATTAATAACGGAGAGAAACAAAGAGAGAAAAAGCAATGAGAGCATTTCACAAATTATTTATTTGTATATTCATATTACTTACAATGACATCACTTGGGTATGCCGGTGATAAAATTGATAGTTTGGAACTACGTATTAAAAAAACCACCGGTATTGAGAAGGTCAATGCGCAGATCAAGCTATCCTTCGAATTCCGCAGACTTGATACCTCTAAAGCAAGAGAGTTGGCGCAATCGGCATTGGATCAACTCCAAACACGTTATAAAAACATCGAACTGGAAGCTGAGGCGATATATTGTCTCGGCCTAAGCTATTTTTATAACAGTGACTATCAAAATGCTTTAGATCTATTTTATCGTTCGGTTACAATATCTCAAGAAAACAAGAACGATCAGATGTTAAGTAATCTGTACTATTTTATCGGAGCATCCCATTACTTTTATTATGGTGATAATACACAAACGATCAGCTATTATAATCAGTCTATTCATTATGGGGTCATCTCGAACAACTATAGAATTCTGGGGGCGGTATATTCATCGCTTTCAAATCTTTTTCGAGTTAGCGGATCTTATGAAAAATCTCTGGAATTCATCTATAAATCAAAAGAGTATTATTCAAAGGCAAATTATCAGGAAGGGATCGCATGGGTCGATTATATAACAGGGAGCCTGTACAACACGGTTGGGCTACTTGAAGAAGCTATAATTGCTTTTACCCGTTCTCTTAATATTTACCGTGATCTATCATCTGTCGATACCATTATGACCGGCGTTGCCATTTGTTTAGATCAGCTTGCTGTAGTACACACAAAGTTAAATAACAATGAATTAGCCCGAAAATATAATTCGGAGGCTCTTCGATATTATGAACATGAAGGCTCTTATTATGGTATATCCAATTCTTTAAAATACCATGGAGATATTGAGATCAGATCAGGTAATTATGCCATGGCACAAACCTTGCTTGATTCCTCTTTGTCGATCAAAAAAAAGATAAATGATATCATAGGATATGCAAGCATATACAGTATTTACGGAGCCTTGTTCATCAACCAACACCAATACCAGAGGGCATTGGATAGTCTTTCTATAGGCTTCAATTATGCAACTGCCAACAAGCAAATGAAAAATCTGGCAGAGATCAATAAATTCATGGCCAAGGCATATGAAAATCTTGGAGAATATGATAAAGCTTACAAATATAAATCAGATGAAGTTGGGGTGATAGATTCGATCTATAGTGCGCGAGCTACAAGAAATATGTTGCAACTCGAAACTCTCTTCGAAATAGAGAACAAAGAGAAAATGATAGATCAGCTTGAAAAGGAAAAATTACAAACCGAGCTTTCTTTAACCCGCCAAAAAACTTTCCAGCAATATCTTATCGTTTTTATCGCACTTGCTCTTATAATCATCTTGATGTTCGTTCATTATTACCGTGAAAAAGTCCGTTCAAACAAAGAGCTGACCAAGAGTAAGAAACAGGTTGAAGAAATGAACATAACAAAAGATAAGTTTTTTTCTATCCTGGCCCATGATCTTAGAAATCCCTTTAACAGTATTCTTGGTTTATCAAATATTTTAAAACAAAAACATCAGAATATGAATGTTGAAGAAAGAGATAAGATCATTCAGGCCATCTACGAGTCTTCAAATAAAAACTATGCCCTATTGAATAATTTATTGGAATGGTCTAGAACACAAAGGGGTAAGATCAATTTTCGTCCCGAATCCTTTATTATTAATGAATTGGCTCAAAAGGCAAAAGATATTTATACCTCAAATGCCGAAAGTAAGGAATTAAAGATCATGATCGATCCCGAACCCATTTCGGTTGTTGCCGATATCAATATGATAAATACTGTATTACGCAATTTGATCTCCAATTCTATAAAATATTCAAATCATCATGACGAGATACATATTAAGTTCTCAAGATCAAATTCACAGACACTTGTTTCGGTTTCCGACACGGGTATTGGGATCAATGAGATCGATCGACAAAAATTATTTGATATAGGCAATAATTTTCAGATCGATGGAACCGACGGAGAAAAAGGAACCGGATTAGGCCTGATTATTTGCAAGGAATTCATACAAATACATCATGGCAAGATCTGGGTTGAAAGCGAGCCCGGAAAAGGCTCAACCTTTTACTTTACGATCCCGGATGAGATCAATTAACAGTAATTTTTGTTAATACATCTTTTTAAATAATATAATTTTTTCTTTAAATATTTAGCAGAGAATTTCATATCCATCTTCACCTGAAGCTGTGCAGCTTCGGTACTCGGCTCTGTACTTATCATGCTCATCGTCTTTGCATGGGGATTTGTACCCGCACTATTGATCGCAGCAGCATTATATCTGGGAGCGTTTGGCTTATTGGAATTAGGAAAGAAGTGGTAATAAATAAAGACGCGAAATTCGCGTCTTTATAATAATTTTTTCACCCACCG
>CAZSGO010000028.1:6858-12081 GCA_964606395.1 uncultured bacterium | reverse complement strand
ATCATACCCCATAATACCAACTCTGTAACCAGAGACAATTCTTTTGAAGACAGCGGATAAGTAACTATCCCTGAACTAAAGAGGCTGTCCAAAAATCCAATATCCGGGTAAAAACATGTAAAAAATAAGGCATCTAAAACCTTTAAATCGAAAAAAAAGGAATTTAATTATTACTGATAATAATTATTGGACAGCCTGTAAAGGAACTGAGGTAACTTTAACGTAAAACATCCTTTTCCGGACCTTCGGCCCATATAATGGCTGAAGGTTTTGGTATATATAACTTTATAAAGTATAATTTTAATGACGCGGTAATGATTAAAGAAATGGATGTGGCAATTGCCGCCCCTGTTATCCCGTATTTTGGTATTAGGAGAATGTTCAGTATTGTGTTCATCAACGCACATATAAAAGACAATTTGGACATCAGAGCAACTTTTCCGATACCAGCCAGTGCACCACTAATTGAAAGAACTGGAGCATAAAAGGAATAACCAACCAATAGAATCAAGAGAGGATAGTATGCTGATAGGAACTCCTCTTTAAACAATAGCTCTATCAAAAATTGGCCCAACGATATGAGTGTAAAAGAAATCAAGATGGTTATTGCTAAAACTTTTAACATGCTATTTTTCATCAGTTCATGTATTTTTTCATATTCCTGTTTACCATAGTAATTTGCTATGGTGGGGGTTGTTATTCTTTGAACTGAGTCGGGAATTAATCTTAAACCCTCTACAAAGATTATTGCAACAGCATAGTACCCTACATCAGTCTCACTCATGAAATGACCTACCATAAGACTGTCGATCTGCACATTGATCATCCCGATTGAATTTGCAAGAACGATGTAGAACCCAAACCACAGTACTTCTTTAAGGACTGTGCTAATATTTGTCAGGGAGGTAGAAAAATACTTCCTGATAAGTATCAATGATAATGCTCCCACCACAATTGTCGGGGCTACAAAACCGATCACTGCACCTCTTACCCCCATGTCCAGAAGCACAACCAGAACTATTGACACAATCATAACAGATACGTGCTGGGCGATGTTCACAATGGCAAACCATTTCATCTTCCGCAGACCGTTCAAAGCCCCAATGACGGCTTTCTGCATGGCTATGAACGGAAAACAGAATGCTGTGATCTTCAGAAGGTCGACCATCCCGGGACTGTGAAAAAACTGGATAGCTATAATTCCTGATAGAAGGTACATCAGTACCCCCATCATAGACCCGCTTATTATGGACCCGAAAAGTCCGCATGAAACAAATCCCTTTATCCTGAGCAGGTTGTCATCGAATTCGGCAAGGTATTTGGTCAGAGCTACACCAATACCGAACGCTGCAAAGTGCATGCCGAAAATGTAGATTGTAAAGACCAGGGTATACAGGCCGAGTCCCGAGGGCCCCAGTTCTTTGCCGAGCACGATTCTAAGCAGCAGATGTGATAAAGAGGCTGTCGCCAGGCTGATGAACGACCACTGGACGTCTCTCATCATTTTGCTGAATTTTAAGTTGAACATATCTTGACCGTCGAGGTGTAAGAAATAATTACTAATTTGGTTAGAATTCTATCCTGTGAATGTTTAGAATATTTGTGAACGAAATGGTCCAGACCTGTGGATTTTACAGTCTCTTTAGCTGGTCGCATCGTTTATTTTCATCCTTCATAGACAAAACCCCCATTTAAATGAAATAAACCAACTCCATATCCTATGCAGGAACACATCGATCAATCCATTGCATACAGGATAAAAGTAAGTCAAAAAATCTTTTTTAACCCACATTTTGAATTATGTCATTTTTGTACAAAATAATGATACAAATATGCCACTTTGTTGAGATAATATTAATTAAATAGCCAAGATACAGGAATTATTTGCCCCTGTTGGCAGGGGGTCGAAATGTGGATTTTAATATCTTTTTTAGTGATTTATTCCACGGACCCATTTTTAGATCCAGAAACCCCATTTTTATACCCCAAACTCCCTATTTTCAGAGACCAAAATTCCTCATTATTATATCCCACTGCCCCCTATATTTTACCCCAATTGTTTTGTTCTCCCCCAAATTATGTATTTGCTCTCCCGACAACTTTGGAACAAAATTTAATATTAATGAGAGAGCCTTTTACCTCAAATTTTAGTGCAGGCACATGTAGGTTGCTATAGAATATTCTTAAACCCTCTCCGCTTATTGAGTATCGATAATAGAAACAATCTTTTCACTTGCATTTCCATTTCCAAATCTGTCTTCGTGTGTCTTCAATGAAGGATGAAATCCATTTACCATTTCAAGAATTTTGTCTTTATTGGCTCCAACCAGGACATTCCACCCATCTTCAACAGTTTCACCCCATTCGGTATTTTCTCTCAAAGTGATGCATGGAATTTTCAGGATATATGCTTCTTTTTGAATACCGCCGGAATCCGTAAGTATCATCTTTGCATGGTTCATCAGTTTTATGAAATCAAGAAAACCGAGTGGTTTTACCAGTTCAACGGATGACTTCAGCTTATCATACATCCCATATTCTTTTAAGAATTTTTCAGTTCTCGGATGTACCGGGAATACAACGGTTTCTTTTAATTCGGAAAAAGCATCAATAATATTTTTAAGATTTTCTTTGTTATCTGTGTTACTTGCCCTATGAATTGTGGTCAAGAAATAGCTTTTTCTTTTTAAACCAAGGTCATTCAGGACATTTGATTTGCTTTCTGCAATCATTTTATTGTAAAACAGAGAATCAGCCATCACATCTCCTGTTAAATGCACATTCTCAGTAATCCCTTCATTTCTTAAATTGTTAACAGCGTTCTTAGTTGGGCAGAAAAGAAGGTCGGAGCAGTGGTCTGTCAAAATCCGGTTTATTTCCTCAGGCATTGATTTGTCAAAACTTCTTAACCCGGATTCCACATGAGCGTTTTTTATATGGAGTTTAGAGGCTGCAAGGGCTCCGGCAAGCGTTGAATTTGTATCCCCATAAGTCAATACAAGGTCAGGTTCTTCTTTGATAAGGACTTCTTCTATTTTCTTTAGCATTTCTCCAGTTTGAAAGCCGTGTGAACCCGAACCGATTCCCAGAAAATGATCCGGTTCAGGGATGTTTAGTTCACTGAAAAAAACATTATTCATCTGATAGTCATAGTGCTGACCCGTATGAATCAATATTTCATCATGTTTTTTTCTCAACTCTTTTGATACCACAGATGCCTTTACGAATTGAGGTCTCACACCTACTATGCTAGCGATTTTCATGATACTACCTTATCTAAAATTATATTGGAAATCCGGATTTTCTTTCATTTCCTTAAAACTATCAGGATAACTTTCAATGAACCATGTCATGAATGCTGTAACATCTATTTTTTCTTTCAATAACCTTTCTCTTTTCTTATCCCATTCTTCTTTACGCCCTATTTTTTTAATAAGTTCAACTGCTTTATTTAAAGCCTCCCCCGAGTCACTATAATTGAAAATAAGATTATACTTTTGCTCAAGCTCTATAAAATTCGACATATCATTGTTTCCTACAAAAGAATTGCAGCGTATTGCAGGGACCCCTAAAACTGCAGCTTCGGTCGTCATTGTCTGACTATCGCCCACCAGCATTTGCGTATAGTATAGTAAATCATGAAGTTTTTCCGGTGAAACCGAAACCCTGTATTTATCAAGTTCCGGGTCCAGTTTTTCTTCTGAAGTGATTAACACACGCCCGTATTTTTCAAGTTCTTTTACAAACTCTATTTTATTCTGTATACCCTGATGGCCGATATCATGGTCCGCGTCCCATGAAACAAATCTTAAAATTATGAAGGTATCTTCCCCGCTTAAGTCCAGCTCATCAAGTACTGCCTGTTTTGGGTGAAAGCGATTGGGATGGAGATATGCTAACTCCTTATAGCCATCGAATAGGACCTGTTTTGTCCCGAGTTCCTTTTTGAATGAAGATGTAGTGCAAATAACAGTTGCAAAAGGATTTGTTAGAAGATGTTCAATTGTCCCTTTTTCAGAATCCTCAAAAATAATAGAAGGTTTGCCAATCAATTTTCCAATATGAGCACTGTAGGCATTCCCGGAACCCCCTACCAGGATATCCGGTTTAAAAGATTTTGCTATATTATATACTCGCTTATCAATTTCGACCAGTTCAATCGCTTTAGAAAATAACCCTGATCTTGCAGACCCGACAACTTCATAATCAAAACCATAAGCGTCAAGCAAATTCAAAGAAACATCCTTATCAATTGCTGTAATCTTGCATTCATGCCCTTTATTCTCTAAACCCCGGATTACATATTTAAATAAATGAACTTGAGCCGGGTGACAAATATTGAAAAGTATCCTCATTTCCTCACCACCAGCAAAACCTTCTTCCCCGAGTTAAATACAAGATCCTCTAACCAGAACAAGCCCCAATAAATGCTATTTGAGGTCCATCGGCTCGGATGCAGTGAAATATAAAAGTTACCGATTTCATTTTTCTTGATCAACCTGATGAGCTCATCAGTTTTATTAGCAGAGATCTGCTCATTTTTACCGGGAATAAAATCTCGCAGGTTATTTTTGGAGTTCCACCCTCTTCCCGTATCAGTAAAATAATTGAGATTTTTCCCTGCAGATAAATAGGCCTCTCCAATAAGTCCAAAGTCCCTGAAATCATAGGATTTCCAGAGATCACGATTATCATATTTTGATAACACGGACCCATGCATACAAATTGTTTTTAGGTTGCAGATACTTCTGAATTTATCCACATCATCCTCAAATAATTTGATGGCTTTTTCATGGTCACCCCTTGCAGTGCTCAAGACCTCATAATGATACCCAACCTCATGCCCCATTCTCTCGATTTCCTGTATGATTTCAGGAACAAAAACATTATTGCGAGTTCTGAAGTAGTAAGTTGCCTGTATCCCCAATTCCTTCTCTATACGTGCGGTGTCTAAAGCGGTCTCGACCCGTCCATCCACATCATGACGCATCAGGACAAAACGCTCTGGATACTTATTGCCTGAGGTCACGTATTCTCCTACGGTGATAGTTGTATAATTTTCTGTAATTGTAGAACAGAGTTTATAGAATTTATCAAGTGTAAAATCAAGATTATGAATATTTAGCATTACAGATTACCCCAATTTACCCCATTAACATTACAGGCAGTCCCAATAGACTGCAGTTCCCCATAAATAGTATAGATTGTCCCAATTAATACTAC
>CAZSGO010000028.1:1964-6758 GCA_964606395.1 uncultured bacterium | reverse complement strand
TTTGGATGAGTAGGTAAGGTTAAGGTTTTATTTGTCATCTGTTCAGATATTGGGAAATCTGAAGATTTTTCATTGTATAGGTGTGGAAGTGATTCTGGCAGATATGGAGTCACTTCTATTCCTGAATTTACAAATAAATTTATGAGTTTATTGCAATTATCTCTGCTTATATTTTCAAAGTAGATTGGAAAGCGGGAATATATCGGTTTCATCTTTTCGGATACTTCTGGAAAAAACAAACCTTCACGATCTAGATTTTTCATCAGGTAGCTGGCATTTTTAATCCTGGCATTATTATACGTATCTAACTTTGATAGTTGCTTTACGCCCAGACTAGCCTGAAACTCTGTGTACTTATACATCAAATCCCCAAGCTCAGAATATGAGATTGAATTTGTCTCCCCCAGATTTTTATTCCCCATTAGACTATACACTAATGAATAAAAAGCATTAACATTGCAAAGAGAATATCCAAACATATATGCAAAGGTTTTAATTTGATGCATTAAACCGTATTTTTTAAAAGTATCATTTATTACAGAGATCTTGTTTGAAAGCTCCCTGTCATCGGTACAAACAATGCCACCATGAATCGTAGTGATTGGCTTTCCCATATTCAAACTGAATAAACCTGCATCTCCGTAAGTACCGACTTTCTTTTCTTTATATTCAGCCCCCATTGACTGGCAAGAATCTTCAATTACCACGGCTCCGTGGTCATGGGAGATTTCCGTAATCTGATCTATGGAACAGGGATAACCGAACATATGAGTTGCAATGACAACCCTGGTTTTATTTGAGATCTCATTATTAAGGTCATCAGGGTCCATATTATATGTGTAAGGCTCGATATCAACTAATTTGAGTTTCAGCCCCATTGTAGTAACAAGGCGTAGAACATCTTTACAGGTGTAGGCAGGAACAATAACTTCATCACCTTTTTTTAAACCATATGCCCTCATTATGGTATACAAGCCGGAAAAACCGGAACATGTAAGGTTCACGTACTTGCAGTTCAGGTAATTAGAGATTTCATCTCGAAACTTTGCGTAAGCAGTTGAATTATTTTTTGAGTTTGCGGACGTTTTAAAATATTCGGACGTAGTTTTCAATATCTCTTGTGGATAAATGGGCGCCTGGGAAATAGGGATCATTAGATAACTCCTAACATGTCCTGTCCAATATCAATTACGATGACTTATGATCTACCCAAAAGGACTAATCTACCCAAAATTTGTTTTTTAATCCCTCACAACTCTCAATTATCTAAAGACAAACTTTTTTTATAATGATTCAGGGTATGTCTCTCCTAATATTGGGACCTATTTTTGCTGTCAATGACAAGGGCAATCTACTCCAGACCTTTGCATATTTTCTATATTCATCATGGGGTGGTCTCATGATCATAGACGGTGGGTAATAAGAGTAATTCAGTGAAAATTCAGTACAACCCCAGCGAGTTTTAAATACCTGGTTGCCGGAATTAACCAAACTTCTACCAAAATCAACCCACGAGAGATTATTTTCAGATGCGTATTCCACACAATTCCAGTACATGAAATCATTAGGCGCATATTGGAAAAACTCAGACAGAGTTGCACCCCATGCTGTGGTCAGCACATCTTTGAAGGTAAGGAGATAGAAAGAAGCTATTGGAAGACCATCTATACTTGCTCGGGAGGTGAAAACATTACCTGGGAATTCCTTAAGTATGTTCTTGAAAAATTCTTGATCGTGAACCGGAGTACCCAGCCGTTTCATACTCCAGGAATAGAGTTCATAAAATTTAGAGATCCCCTCCAAACTTGAATCCATTTCATATTTTAAATTACTTTTTATTCCTTTTCTGATTCTATTCCTGACATTTCTGTTCATATTCTTCCAGACATTCTCATGCCCTGCCGAAACATCTAAAACGAAAGTGGAGAAGTTTCTTGTACAACTAATATTTCCATGACTATTAGTTTTGAAATTCCGAAACTCGCAATAATCCACTCCCAGATTATCTCCGATATCAATTGCCTCGTCAATTAATGCTTTCTCAACATGATCATCAACAGCACAAACCCCACCATAGGGAGAAAACGGAACAGATACAAGACGCCTTCCAAAAAACAGATTATTCATATAAAAAAGTGGGAAAATACCAGCTATTTTTCCGACCTCATCTTCAGCAAACAAATAATAAGGTTCATGGCCATAGGTTTGCTGGACAACATTTTTCCACCCAATTTGATGATAAAATGTGGTCAGATCATTTTCCATGACAAAGTCTCCCCACCTTTTTTCGTCTTTTGGTTTCAATTTCTTTATCTCAAACTCCATGATGATTCCCTAGCAGATCTCTTAAAGGAACTTTCTTAATATCGTCTAAATTTTGTAACACGTGCCGAATTCTTTTTTCAACGATTTTTCCTTTCAGAATCCAGTATAAAGGTCTACCATTTCCAATAGATGGAAATTTCTCATTAGAAATATCAATTGGATGAAAATAAAATATCGTGTGACCTCTGTTTAAACTCTGCTTCAGCCCTTTGAATATAAAATGAGAACCAAGAAATCTCAGCATTGGCCCTCCCGAACTGGGAACCTTAACCCCCATATTATAATAAGCCCAGGGGAATTCAATAAAATTCCTGCTTTCGGCAGGTTCCAGGCACCCTTTGGATGGATAATAAGGAACAGAGGAAACACCTTTCAAAGAAGAATCTGATTTATTGTACAACGAATTTACGGACACTGATGAATCGTACTTGAATCCAATATTTTCAAGTGAGTCAAGCATCCATCCCGTTACCATTGCATTTGGCGCCCGATACCCAATTACTTCCTGTCCGGAGATCCTTTCAAGTATTTTCTTTGCCTCCAGGGTACTTGTTTCAAATTCGTCAACGCTCATTAGAGGCTTTTTTGTCTTTGGATCGATACTGCATGTATGGTGCGCTCCATGACATGCAATCTCATGGCCTCTTTCAGAAATTAATTCAATGAGTCCAGGGTAATGTTCTGCGATATCTGCAACAACAAAAAATGTGGCAGTTATGTTAAATTCATCCAGAATATCCAGTATTCTTTTTGTAGGTTCACTCAAATAGTCATATCTATCATTCCATTTTTCAAAAAATTCATTTACATCTTTATATACCGAAAAAGCAGAACCGGAAACCGACGGGATATGGTACCAGTCTTCAATGTCGACTGTGATAGACAAAGTATTATTTTTTATCCCCCTCATATCCTGGAACTCACTATTACGTTTCATCAAAATCTTCTTCCCGATATTAACTGCAAGGTCCGCGGAATAATATAAGCCCCACCCAGAAATACTTGAAGACCATCTCTCCGGATGTGTTAAGATATAAAAATTATTATATTCTTCATTTTTAATCAACTCTATAAGATCCGCAGTAGTATTCGCGAAGACCTGTTCATTTTTACCTGGAATATAATCCCTTAAATTACTCCCGAAGCTCCATGTTCTTCCGGTATCGGAGAGATAATTGAGATCATCTCCTGCTGAGAGGTAGGCTTCACCGATTATTCCGAAGTCCCTGAAATCGTGGTTGTTCCAGAGGTTGAGGTTATTGTATTTTGACAGGGGCCTTCCGTGCATTGAGATCGTTTTTACCTCGCAAATCTGTCTAAAATCTTCCAGATGGGATCGGAAAATGTCGAGGGCCTTTTCGGGATTTCCGTTTGCCTCACTCAAGGTCTCGTAATGATAACCTATTTCATGACCCATATCCCTGATCTTGCATATGATATCAGGTTTGAACACACTTTTGCATGATCTGAAATAATATGTTGCTTTTATGCCGAGTTCGTGTTCAATATTTGCAGTCGTGAGGGAGTTTTCCGGCATCCTGTCAACATCGTGGCGCATTAATATGAAACGTTCCGGGTGCTTGTTATTCAGGTATTCATTCATCGTTACTGTGGGGTAGGTGCTGGATATTGCCTCACAGAGTTGACGAAATTTATGGGTTGTGAAATCGTGATCTTCAATGGTTAACATTAGAGATCACCACCGTGAATTTTTGTGGCGGTTCGAAACTATTCGACCTCAACCAGCACATAAGGTCCACAATATATATTTCCGGACATCTCGGATCACACTCTTTATCTTTTTTGAAGCTCTCACAGTTCCATCTATAAGGCATCAATTCATCAAACGTTGTCTTGATCATCGGTCCCCTGTTATCGGTGCAGCACTGATGCAAGCCCTGGCCTGCAAGCCAACTGGAAGCTACACTGTTTGCTGACGACTCTGTGGTAGCAACCAACTGTCGCACATCTGCTTGAGTTCTTCTAATCATCTCTCTCGTGGGTCAATATAAAATGATCATGCGACTACATGCTGCTTTGCAAGTAGTGCAACTGTCCCTGTGGCAATCACTCATAAAAAGAACGTGTCACCACAATCCCCTGTGAAACTTTTTCGGTAAATTCCTGTCCCCCACCCCAATTCCAGGGACTTCACTTATAGCAGTATTAAACACTGAAAATATTTCATTTTTGGAAAGATCAGTTCGGATAACTTCAAATTTGCAGCTAATAAATCCTAATATTTATTCAGTAAGTTTTAAGTGAAAATACATCTGGCCACTTATCTTGTTCTCAAAGTTATATGGCAAATTGCAATTTCCCAAAGGCATATGCCTAATTGCAATAGAAGTTACGCACTTGAGAAGAAAAAACAAGCACATGAGACCTTAACAAGAACATAATTAGTTAGACTATTTGGTGTCTCATGCCACTGATTTTTGGTTCAACTGCGTAAGTCCTATGCAAAAT
>CAZSGO010000028.1:0-1864 GCA_964606395.1 uncultured bacterium | reverse complement strand
TTTGGTGTCTCATGCCACTGATTTTTGGTTCAACTGCGTAAGTCCTATGCAAAATACTATTCATAAAAATAAATAATTTTGGAAACAATGTTCCCGACAAATGTTGCCTAATAATATAAATATTAAAAAGCGGAAGCAACTATTCCATCTGGCCAAAACAACGTAATTTGTCGCGTTTTCCCAAAAATGTAAGGGGCAAATATCCATAAGCCGATTTATTTAAATAATGGATTGCGAGTGCTTTTTTAATCCGTCCCGAGTACTTAGGCTCAAAAACCTAATTATAAAAAAAATCAATACCAATAGGCGTGTTTTGTTTGCATTGAACAGCACAGTTGATGAGCATAAAATATCCGGAACTCATGATAAGTCACTATGAAATAAAGGGACGAGAGACTTTGAACAAATTCTCTATTGATAACATATATAAAAATGAAGCTTAAATTAAGAGTATTTTGCACCACTGCTACAAGAACGTACGACAATTATATAATAAGACATATATAAAATAGAGGCAAACACATATATTAAGTTTATGGGAGGACGTTTGGAGAAGCTTTCATAATTGAACTTGCTGTTATAATGACTAAAGTAAAGGAGTAAACCCTTCTTGTCCTGATATTACACCTCATTACACTTTAAGAAATTTGATTTAAGAACTTTATATTTATCACACTGATTTTTAAAGAACACTCGGAATTTTTAGATTATGAAGATGAAAAGGTATCAATAAAAGCAATTTGTTCAATCAGGGTTCCAAGTTCCTGCACAAATCACTATTATTAAAGAAGAAAAAGGAAGCTCAGAAAACACTTCCCTAAATGCTTAATTTCAAACTGATACGAAAAAAGTGATTATAGGTTTTTTCAAGTGAGTCATAAAATAAGACTCATCCAAAGCACTAAAGAATAATTATATCATTTGTAAAGTTTTAAAGACGACAGTCGCAAATAAAGAATACAACAGCGGATAAATCCCTGCATTTACTGAAGTTTCCAGGGTTTTATCCCATATTTTCGACACAGATAAAATTTGCCTGAAAGAAAGGAGAAAGATCAAGCCTATCATCGGTATTAACCCGTATTCTGGCAATCCCGAAGAAGTTGTCATTGAAATTGTATCGTATGGAATAACCGCATTTGTTACTATACTTGTAAACGTTATAATTCCCCCCTGGCAGTTTGCCAAACTCATGTGATTTCTTCTAGATCAGATATGGAATCTGGCGTAGATTCGGATGTTTACAGGAATAAGTAATGATATTTGCAAAACAATCCTATAAATAACTTCTCGCAAAAATAATAACATTACTCATAATAAATTAAAGTATACATTTTTCTTATCTTTCACATCCATTAGTAGCAGTTATACCGAACTGCTTAATAATCCCCCCTCTTATCAAGAGAAGACTTTACTGCTCTCAAACCCCTTTGTTCCTGGACGCTCCTCTCAAAAATCAATTTCCAGGTAAACTTCCTGCACTTTTCTACAGGTATATTTCCTGCCTGCATAAAGGAATTGGTCTATATAAAGGAACATTTTTGAACGTTTTTGGCAAACAAATTCCGCTGAAAAAGAACTGTGGAATTTGTTTACCTTCACATTCGGACATGAAGGAACCGATGAGGAGGTCGGGATTTTTAGTATTATTCCGGAGTCAGGCTTAATTATATTTTGCACAATGTAACACTGTGAACACCCAGATGGTAGCTCCTTATGCTATACAGTTTGATATGACGCTATAAAAAAGCCAGCCCCAATAAATAATTCATTTTACTCTCCCACATCCAAATGATTTACAAAATATATTGGATGTATCATCTATAAAATTTTTTCCCATGCGGACTATTATGACTCAAAGTGT
>CAZSGO010000027.1:0-12274 GCA_964606395.1 uncultured bacterium | reverse complement strand
TCACCAGAGAAGGCATGGCAGCGGTCGCGGATGAGGCTTGGAACAGCAGTACCGCCTCGCGTCAGGTTGTCAAAAGTGGTGTGTATATTGCTCATATCCGGGTTACAAAAGATATAGATGAAACAGAGACAGGCTTGCCGCTCTTGTTCGAAGGTGAATCTGTGATTAAAAAGTTTATAATTATTAGGTAAAAAAGAGGTACTATAAAATGAAAAAAAGAATAATGAGCAGTTATTTGATCTTGGCGTTTCTTGCTTTTGCGTTGGTCGGCTGTTTTACAGTTCCCGATCCTATATGGGAAGATATTGATCCCGATGTGGAAAATGCAAAAACTCCCGTCATTGAAAGTGTTGATAAAACAGCTATGTGGACAGACGAGTCACTAACGATCACCGGAGTTAATTTCTCTGATTCTCTTGATCGGAATTTAGTATATTTCTTTACTGTAAATGAACCTGTTATCGGTGATACGAATATTGTTATAGATTCATTGGTCGTTGACGGCTCTTACAATGTTACAAACTATTTCAAAGATATTGATATCGTCTCAAGTGACTATGTAACCACTATCACCAGTGTGATAGCCGGCGTAACCTCAACAGTTGAATACAGGGTGCCGACAGTAACAAGAGAATATACAACAAGTGACTCAACAACCTTGGTAATACAAGAAATTGTAACGGAACCTGTCTTTACACAATTTGATACTACATGGACAGATACCGTCATTACCGGTATTGATACAACTGGTTATACGAAAATGACCAGAACCGTAACAACTTATGGAAATATTTCTGACTGGACATGTCACTCGGCTCAACTGGGTACCGTTACTGCTGCTTCAGCTACAGAATTAACTGTTACACCTCCGGAAGTTGATGTTGTAAACGCAAAGATCGCTATTCATGTACAAGGTGCACTTGCACCTGCAGAATGGGGATTTATTGACCTGATGATCAAACCGTAATATTCAAATATATTATATTTGCGGAGGTTTATCATAATTAATGATAAACCTCCGATTTATAAAAATCGAAAAGATGAAAACATCATCTTCGTAATCAAACTTACATAATTGCCTTAGATCAATTTAATGATGTTGCTAAACTAAACACGAAAGAGATAATCAAATGAAAAAATATCGTTCCTTTTTTTTGTTGATAATACTATTTACAAGTTGTGTGTTTGCAGCAATTCCATTAAGTAATCGAACTTGGGTTAAAGTGGGTGCCCTTCAAACTCCTTTTGATGCCTGGGGCGCTGAACGGGGTCATGATGCCAACCTGTCAATGTATGTTGGAATGCAATGGCCGGCATGGTACAATAAAACAGATAATTTTGTCATTGATCGTCAATTTATTGCTTGTAGAAATTTCACGAATAAAGATGGTGAAGTACAGTTGTATGAATCCACCAAATTCCATACGACTTCAAGTCCAAACCAATTGGTACCTATGGTTTTGGAACAAACCGGCAAATATCCCTATTCTCAGATTTCGGTAGATGGTATGACACAGTACTATAGCGATTATTTGGGGGAAAATATTGATGAAAACCTTATTGCTGATCGAGTTGTAACAAATATAATTCATACCGGATTGGGTCTCAAGATGACCCGTAAGATCTATGCTTTTAGTCAAAAGTACCATGACAACTATTTCATTTATGAATATACTTTTGAAAACACGGGCAATATCGACGATGATGCCCAAATTGAATTAAGTGAAACCATTCATGACTTTTATTTTGGTATGATGTCCAGATATTGCACAAGCAGAGAAGCCAGAGAAGTAACCAACTTACGTCAGGCAGGATGGGGTGCACATCAGTGGGTATATCATACTCCCATGTCTGAAGACCCCGAGTTACCTTATTTCTATACATGGCTGGGCCAGGCAAAAACAACCGATATTACACTGACATATAATAATGTAGGTATCCCGTTCCTTCCTGCCGAAGGACCCATTGACGAAGCTCGCATCAGAGGTCCGCAATTTGCCGGTATGGCCGTGTTGCATACCGATGCCGCGTACAACGATGAGACAAACGATAAATCAAAGGTCCGAACCGGATGGTACATTGGTGATGGTGTGCCCGGTGAAGGTAATGATCAACAAGCCTGGACATGTTTAAGTGATGATTTTGAGAACAGAGCAAGGACCGAAATCCCACAAGATGTTTATGCAGGTCACAAGATCGCTGATAGATCTGCACCTTATTATACGCTTAAAGATATTGATGCAGCCGGGACGAACAGTTATTTAAGCTTTGGTCCTTATGAGATCCCCTTTGGCGAAACGATCAAGATCGTTCTCTGTGAAGGTGTTTCTGGACTGGATCGCAAAAAAGCGATCGAAGTCGGTAAAAACTGGTATAAGGCTTATAATGGCAATGATGTTAATTTGGTTCTCCCTCCCGATCCCGAATTCAGAGATCCTGATCCTGTTGACGAAACGGCTCCTCTGATGGATATCTATAAAGATTCCTGGGTCTATACCGGAAAAGATTCGATCATTAAAACATTTATGCAAGCCAAAGCCAACTATGACAGTGGCTTCGATATTCCCTTACCTCCGCCACCTCCTTTGACATTCGATATTCTCCCTCAACCGGACCAGATATCGATCGAATGGGCGGACAATCCCGAATCTGATCCCAATTTTGAAGGCTATCGTCTATACAGGGCCATGTTGGAACCGGATTCATTCTATCATCCCATATTCGAATGCTCAGTAACGGAAGGTAATCTTGCCACCACTTACTCCGACGTTGAATTATTACGCGGTATTAACTACTATTACTATGTGGTTTCATACAGTATTGATCCTGTCTTGGGAGAACTGGAAAGCGGTCGTGCCTATACGCAGACCACCATTCCGACATCTTTAAAGAAACCGCCTCGTGATATCACTGACGACGGTACACTGATCGCCGATATTGCGCGTCAATACAGCTTAGGGCAGATCAATGATGAAGAGCGAATAGATGCCGTATTGGGTATGGTACGTATTGTTCCCAATCCATACAATATTAAGAATCGTCAAATCACGTTTGGAAACGGTCTGGATAAAGATAAATTGATGTTCTATAACTTACCGGAAAACTGTGAGATACGCATATTTACCGAACGCGGTGATCTTGTGGACAAACTTGATCATATCACCAGAGAAGGCATGGCAGCGGTCGCGGATGAGGCTTGGAACAGCAGTACCGCTTCACGTCAAGTAGTTAAAAGTGGTGTGTATATCGCTCATATCCGGGTTACAGAGGATATAGATGAAACAGAGACAGGCTTGCCGCTCTTGTTCGAGGGTGAATCTGTGGTTAAAAAGTTTATTATTATTAGGTAAAATGCGAAAAATACCGCTTTTTATGCGAAATTTTCTTGCATGATATAATGAATTTGGTTAATATTCGTTGAATGAACATAAATAAGTAACTAAACAAGGAGAAAAAGATGAAAAAAATGCTAGTAGCTTTGTTAATCACAGTTTTTGCTGTTGCTGCTTTTGCAAGTGCCTATTCTTTTGATGAAGCGGTCATTTGCGGTAACAAATCAGGAACTGATGATTCGCTATTTGTAAACGCACCGGACTATTCACACCCCTACGGTGTGGCAGTTGCAGGTAATGGCCGTGTATGGTCATCCTCATACTACAGTGCACAGCGTTATGATGCTGCTATTATGGTTTATGATCCTGCATACGGCGTTATTGATACCGTAGGACCAGAAATCACTTTTGGCGGTGAAGCTGACACGATCGGTCTATGTCGTTTTATGGCCACCTTAGGTAACGGAAATATTGCCTACGGTGACTGGACAAATGATAGAATCACAGTTTTTGATCAAGATGATTACAGTGTAGTTGCACGTAGCAATTCAGCAACCCCTTGTAACAATGGTGGTGGTATCTCTGCTTTTGTTTATGATGGCGAACAATATTTCATATCACAACAGATCGTTGGTAGTGAAGTCGTTATCTGGGATGCAAGCTTGAACGTTGTTGATACACTTACTGGCGGCCCGGGTGGAAGAAATATTGCTTGTACCTCAGATGGTGGCAAAATTATCAGCCCGACCCTCGGTGGTCAGTTCTTTATTGAATGGTCAGGTAACCCGGATGACGGTTATGTTTCTGATACCATTTGGTTGGCAGACCTTGACCAAGAAATTGGTAACATCATGTACGTTTCAGCAGGCCCTAACGACTACTTCTGGTTAATGAGCCGTGATGCAGCGAATGATGGTGTTTTAGTTGTAGATCCTGAAGCCGACTATACTGTAAAACTGTACACAAATACAGACAGTACAGCTACTTCAGCTGCTGATTTCTCATTAGGTATGGTTATGGACAACCAGGCTAAGATCTGGTACGATACCGGCCTTATTGATTCAACAGAATGGGTTACACCTTTAGGTTACAACCAACCGTACATGCTTCGTGCACCTTGTCAAGTAGCTTTTGATTGGGATGGTACAACAGAAAGTCTGTATCTTGCTGACTACTATGGTTATACTTTGAAGAAATTCTCACGTACAACAGAAGTTTCAGTTTGGGAACACACCGGTTATATCGGCGAAAACGGTTTTGAACTTAAAATCGCTTATCCGAACCCGTTCAACCCTTCAGTAACGATCCCTTATGCTTTATCAGCAAACGGTAATGTAGAAATTGATATGTATGATGTTGCAGGTAAAAAAGTTGCGTCATTGGTCAATGAATACAAATTCTCAGGTAACTACAATGTTCACTTCGATGCAAGCCATCTTTCATCAGGTAACTACATTGTAAAAATGACTTTTGCAAACAAAACTGTTTCACAGAAAGTCGCTTTGGTTAAATAAACCAAATAGAAATACAATAAAAAACCTCCGTCATTTGACGGGGGTTTTTTTATACTATTAAAAATGGACGAACATCCACCTACACCAAGGTTACGGTGGGCGGGCATAGGTTCGTTCCTAATCACCATCAACCCATCGACCCATCGACTCATCGACTTATCGACCTCTTCAACCTTTATTCTTTTGTTTGCCCGTCTGCAAAAAACATAGTATCTTCGACAAAGAAAACAACATCGAAAGAGATGTAATGAAAAAAATAATAACAAATATAAAGAGTACTGTTTCTATTGCATGTGTCATGATGCTGATATTCACTGGTACACAGGCATTTGCAGGTATTCCGGGATATTATTTTCAGGAATTATTGTTTGAATTTTCAGGTGATAATTCAATATTGGCCAGTGATCAGAGCCGACCTTATGGCATGGTCGTTGATCCCGACGGTAAATACTGGTTTGGTTTTTATTCGGGGTATAGCAATGAGGTCGTGAGAGTGCCCGGTGATACGGTTCGCTTGGCCGGGATCCGTTGTTTCTTGTCAGATGGCACCGAAGCGCCCTTTTCTCCCCTTGGAATTTTAGAATTCGCTGATGGAAGCAAAGATACACTGGATATTGATAACGATCGTCATGGTTATTGCCGGGGTATTTCCATTGACGGTGACGGCAATATTTTATATACCGCAAAATCCACCTTATATAAAATTGACTATAGGGACGGATCGGCTATTGCAAAATGGGACCCACTTGAGGTGGCTAAACCTCTAAGAACACATGTTGCGGCAGTTCATGATTCCAGCAGTGGCTATATATATTTTGCCCCATATGCACAGAATGAGCAACTTCACATATTGGATGAAGATCTTATTTTTGTCGCAGCAGCGATGGACAGAACACCAACCCTGCAAAATGCAATTGAGGTTAGAACAAAAGATAACGGTGTTACGCAACTCTTTTCTGCTACACATAGCAATGGCCAGGGAATATTCGTATATGAATCCTCCGATCCATCAACTCAAGCTTTTGCACTTGTTGATACTATCGGCAATTATTCTGAAGAAACGGATACGAATATCATCACGTACATTGCATGGCCAACCTCTTTGGATTGGATCGACAAGGAAGAAGGCATTTTGCTTTTCGGTAATCATCATAAAGCTATGACTACCGTTAATACAGGGACTGCTCCCGCATCTTCTCATGCTGCACGTTGGGTGGCTATAAACGTTGATACCGATGAAATACTGTATATGTTTGGCGCCCCATGGTATGATATTGTTCAGGGTGATGCAGTTGCTAAAGAAGTTGATCCTTATGTTCCGGAAAATTATCTTCAAAATCAAATAATGACTATGCAGCCCTCGGGAGCGCTCATAAGGGGTGACGGTGATAATTATGAATTTACTTTAACGGATATGGGGCTGAACTGCGTACAGGTATCGTCATTTTCCACAGCCCTATCTGATAATGTTTTTATTCCTTATAATTTAAATCTGGAACAAAATTATCCCAATCCTTTTAATCCTATGACCACGATATACTTTTCACTTGAACAAAGCGAAAGTGTTATTCTTGAAATACATGATCTGACCGGTAGAAAGGTGAAACAGGTATTTTCGGGGTATCTTGAAAGCGGGACACACAATATGATACTGGATGCCTCAAACTTGCCATCTGGTACTTATATTTATACCTTACATACGCACGTCATGTCCATTAGCAGAAAAATGACGGTTTTGAAATAAGGAGTTTATTGTCTATGAATAAATATGATCTTGCCGTTATCGGATCCGGCCCGGGAGGATACGTAGCCGCCATTCGTGGAGCACAGCGTGGTTTGAATACCGTTATTATTGAAAAAGAACATATCGGCGGCATTTGTTTGAATTGGGGCTGCATACCCACAAAGGCTATTATTCGTTCGGTCAATGTTTTACGTGATATTGCTTCAGCAGAAGAATTGGGGATAGAGGTTTCAGAATTTCATCCCAATATGCAAAAGATCGTTGCCCGCTCGAGAGGCGTAGCCGATCGTTTGACCAAGGGAATTGCCTTTTTACTTAAAAAGCACAGCGTAACCGTTATAGAAGGTTATGCCAGACTTGAGGGAGCATCGCAGATCAAGATCGAAAAGAATGATCAGAGTAGTGAAACAATTGAAGCTGAAAATATTATTATAGCTACAGGTGCCAGATCTAAAGCACTGCCACATATACCGATTGATGGCAAATCTGTGATCAGTAGTCGGGAGGCTCTCGAGTTGGAGAAACTTCCGGGCTCTATGGCGGTGATGGGTGCAGGAGCCATCGGCATTGAATTTGCCTATATTTACAAACATTTGGGTGTAGACGTGACGATCATTGAAGCACTGGATTCCCTTTTGCCCAATGAGGATAACGAAATTTCAAAAGAATTGCATAAACAATTTAAAAAACAAAAGATCAAAGCCCTGGTCTCTACAAAAGTTATCAAGATGCAAAAAGAAAGCGACGGCATCACCCTAAGTTTAAGCGGTCCTAAGGGCGATAGCGAGCTTAAGGTTGACCTGTTGCTCTCTGCTGTGGGTGTAATGCCCAATTCCGAAGATATCGGACTGGACACAGCGGGAGTAAAAAGCGAAAGAGGGTTTATTGAAATAAATGAGATGCAAGAAACAAGCGTAAAGGGCATTTACGCTATAGGGGACGTAGCCGGCACTCCTTGTTTGGCACACAAAGCAAGTAAAGAAGCTTTGATCGCCATTGACCATATTCAGGGTAAGGACGTTATGCCTTTAAATAAAAATTATATTCCCGGCTGTACCTATTGCGAACCCCAAGTGGCTTCAGTTGGAATACGAGAACAGGATGTCCTTGAAAATGACATAGATTATGAAGTTTCTAAAGTTCAATATCGTGCTATCGGTAAAGCGGTGGCTACCGGACATATTGACGGATTTATGAAAATCATTATAGACGCTAAAACCAAAAATATTTTGGGTGCTCACTGTATAGGTGCCGAAGCAACGGAATTGATAGCGGAACTGACCTTGGCCGTTACTCAGGGAATGACAGTACGTGAATTGGCCGAAACCATTCATGCGCATCCGACACTCTCAGAATTGATCATGGAAACTGCAGAGAATGCCCTTGGTGAGGCCATCCATGTCTGATCACCATTACTTGCTGTCTTTTTATGTGCCTGAAGAGGATCTCGAAACGGTTCTTGAGGCCGTATTTTCTGCAGGAGCCGGAAGATACAAAAATTATGATCGGTGCGCGTGGACGACACCGGGAAACGGACGTTTTCGTCCGCTGGAGAAAAGTAATCCGTATATTGGCAAGCAAAACGAAGAATCTAAAGTGAATGAGATCAAGGTGGAATGTATGGTAGCAAAAGAAGATCTTCGATCTGTAAAAGAAGCATTATTAAGATCTCATCCATATGAAGAACCGGCTTATCATTTTATTGTGATAAATATCATATAAAATCGAATTGTATTGTAAGCAGGCTTGAGATTGGTTATATTTAACGATACACTAAAAGTGGAGAAAATGGGTAAAATAGTTGTCATAGCAAATCAAAAGGGGGGAGTGGGCAAAACCACGACTGCCATAAACCTGGCTTCGTCACTGGCTGTGATGGAAAAAAGAATTTTGATCGTCGATATTGATCCTCAGGCAAATGCATCCTCAGGTTTGGGTTTGGATATTGCAAATATTGACAAGACCATTTACGATGTCCTGCTTGAGAGGATCCCATATAAAGAAGCTATACAGAAGACCTTTTTAGAGTATCTTGATATACTCCCCGCCAGTCAGGATCTGGTTGGTGCGGAAATTGAAATGGTTAATATGATGTCCAGAGAAACACGCTTACGCAAAGTTCTCAAAAACGCAAAAAAAGAATATGACTTTATTTTTATCGATTGCCCGCCGTCATTGAATCTTTTAACGGTAAACAGCTTTACCGCAGGCGATTCGGTACTGATCCCCATCCAGTGTGAATATTTTGCGTTGGAAGGGTTGACTCAATTGTTAAATACAATTCGTCTAATTCAAAAGAATTTAAATCCTCAGCTTGATCTTGAGGGTATTATTCTTACCATGTACGATTCTCGCCTTAATCTCAGCAAAATGGTTGAGGAAGAAGTTCGTAAATATTTTGGTGACAAAGTATATCAAACCATTATTTCACGTAACGTGCGGCTCGGTGAAGCGCCGAGCTACGGACAGCCGATCATTTCATTTGACATTCATTCATCGGGTGCCATGAACTATATGAAATTGGCTGAGGAGTTCATTAATGCCAAAAAGTAAAGCACTTGGTCGCGGATTGGAAGTCCTTATTCCAACGTTTCAAACGGGAGATGTTGATAGCCGGGATAATCCCGTTAAAGAGGTAAGTATCCATGATATTAAGCCAAATCCTTATCAGCCAAGACGTGAATTTGCCCCCGAGGAACTAAAAGAGCTCGCTCAGTCCATTAGCGAACGCGGATTGATCACGCCCATAACGGTAACAAAACGAGGTGATGATCATATTTTGGTTGCAGGGGAACGTCGCTTACGTGCATGCAAGCAATTGGGGTTGAAAACCATCCCCACCTATTTTCGCACAGTTGAAAGTGATGAAGAATTGATGGAATTGGCGCTGATAGAAAATGTTCAGCGTGAAAATCTAAACCCCATTGAAGAAGCCTTGGCATATCGGGCTCTTATCGAACGCTATGGTTTGTCTCAAGAAACGGTTGCAGAACGTATCGGCAAAAAACGCAGTACCATCACAAATAGTTTACGATTACTGAAATTACCTCAGGAAATTAGAGAAAGTCTTGTTCAAAACGAGATCAGTTCGGGTCATGCGCGGGCAATTCTTGCTGCCGACAGCTCACCGGCAATGATACGAGTTTGGCAACAAGTTGTAAATAAAGGCTTAAGTGTCCGGGAAGCGGAAAAACTGACACGCAAAAGCAGTGATGTTGTTTCTAAACCCATCAAAGCTATACCTACTAAAAAAGATCCTAGCGTATTAAAACTTGAAACATCCTTGCAACAGTCACTGGGCACAAAAGTAAGGATCAAACATCATAATCCAGGCGGTACAATAGAGATCACATATTACTCCACAGAAGACCTGGAACGTATCCTGGATATCGTGGAATCCGGAGCTCATGAAAGCAGATAAGGTTACATTTATCTTTGTTCCCCGGAAAGAGGGTGAACAAAAAACACTTACACTTCACTATCGTATATATACGTTCATCAAGATCGTTCTTTCAATATGCTTATTGCTTTTGATATTGTCTTATGCGATCTTGATCCCACGAGCACAGAAATATATAGCCTATAAAGATAAGATCAATACCTATAAATCGCAGGAAAAGCAATTACGGCAATTGCTGGAAGATGTGAACCAGATGAAACAATTCAATACCTATATGCGTGAATTGATCGGTTTAGAGTTAACATCAAGTCCATCAAGTAATTATTCTGCTTTAGTAGAGGCAAGCGAGGGACGGCATGACGAAAAATTCTTATCCGGCAGACCCGAACTTGCTCCCATTAACGGGTTGATAACAAAAAAGTTTAACAGCGGTCCACGTAAACATTATGGCATTGATATAGCGGGAAAAACAGGTGATCCTGTTCTTGCTCCTGCTGCCGGATTGGTAGTGTTTGCAGGCTGGACACCCGAACTGGGAAATATGGTTGTCATTTCACATGCCGATGACTATATTACCGTTTATGGTCACAACGACCGCTTGAATGTTCAGGAACGGCAGAGAGTTAAAAAAGGCGAGCTCATCGCCTTATTGGGCGAAACAGGCTATAGTATGGGGCCACATCTGCATTTTGAAGTATGGCATCACGGCATAGCTTTAGATCCCCAAACGGTCATTCCCGAATACAAGAACAAAAATTGAGGACATTATCATGCAAACAAAAGAAAAACCCACCTACACAATTATTGGAACAACCACGGTCATAGACGGTCCCGTACATGTTAACGGAGATATTATCATCGGTGGTACCATTAAAAACAATATTGATGCAAAAGGTGTTGTGCGTATTCCCGAAGGTGGACTTGTTGACGGTAATATCCGCGCCAAAGAAGTTCATCTGAACGGCCGTGTGACAAAAGGCATTTATGCGGATGAAAAAATTGTATTGGGCATTAAGTCCGAATTCTCGGGTGAACTTGTCACAAAGAAATTGATCGTTGAAGAAGGCGCTCAAATTTCCGGTAAAATGCAAGTGGCCGAAAAAAAAGCAAATAAAATCATTGAATCAATAAATGAATCAGAATAGGAGATAGAATGAACGTCAAACTTGACAGCCTGATAGAAAAAATTAAAGCTGATGGGGTTGATGCAGCGAAAAAACAAGCGGAAGATATTATTGCCGCCGCTAATAAAAACGCTGACGAGATCATTAAAAAAGCTAAGGATAAAGCTGCTCAATATCAGAAAAATGCCGAATCCGAAGCAGCATCATACCAAAAAAATGCAGAGATCGCCATTCAGCAGGCTGCGCGTGATACAGTTCTTGTTTTAAAAGAAAAGATCACAGCCATTCTTGAACAAGCATTGCTTATGGATATCGATAAAACGCTGGATAAAGATTTTCTAAAAGATCTTATCGTTAAAGTAGTTGAGGTATGGGCAAAGGACGGTGATGTTGAAGTTCTTGTAAATGGTGTGGATGTTGAAGCACTCATGGTAGAATTGAAAAGCGCGTTGGGTAAAAACGTGAAGAGCACAATAGACGTCAAATTGGACAGAAAGATCAGCAAGGGGTTCCGCATTGGCAAGAAAGGGGACAACCTCTTTTATGATTTTACCGATGAAAGTATCCTTGAAGCGCTTCGGATCTTTCTGAATCCGAAATTGGCAGAGATCTTAAAGTAACGAGTTATCATCTAATGGATAAATACATTTATTTTGCAACTGAAATGCCCGCCTTAAAATGGGGTTCAGAGCAATTGATATCAGAAGAAAGCTTTCTGGAAGAAGCGGAAAAGTGGATGACAATGGTAGATTATACCGATTTGGTCGGAACACTTGCAAATCGCTATGAAACCGATGAAAAACCGGGCATGTATAGCGATTATCTTCTTTTTGAAAATGAATTGAGATCTGAATTAGCGGAATATCGTCGTGCTGCAAAAGAGGGTTATGAATATAAATTTCTACATCTTCCCCCTCAGTTGATCAAAGATGGCAATCCGCTTGAAATAGAATTAAAACTCATGAAATATCGTTGGGATTGGTTGGAAGAACGGGAGTTCGGACACTATTCCGATCTTGACTTTTTTGTTCTTTATTACCTTAAATTGCAACTGTTGCAACGGGTGGCGGGTTTCAAACGGGAGCTTGGTGAAGAAGCCTTTGCGAAATTGATAAAACAAAACTTAGAAAATACAGATGAAGCATCTTCATGATGTCTTC
>CAZSGO010000026.1:0-12428 GCA_964606395.1 uncultured bacterium | reverse complement strand
CATTGTTATCGCAACACTTGTGGCGGTGTTGTTGCTTAGCTCTGTTTTTGCAGTTGAAAAGGCAAATATGCCGGTTAACTACAAAGCTAAGGCTGAACGCGTCATTAAAGAAACAGGTAGAGAAATCTACAGTGAACAGTTATCAAAGACGACCGCAAGGTCCGCCTCATCATATGAGCCGGAGTTTGCGGCTGTTTTAATTGATTCAAGTAAAAATGGCTTTGGACTTGTGTCCGGAGTTACAAACCCTATTTCACACGCAGGTAATACATTTGTTATGGCTTATCGCCAGTGGATCGGTATTAACGAATCCTCAGGCGCTGTCGGGATGGCATATAGTCTGGACAATGGTGCGACCTGGACAAACCAAAGCAGTTTAAACGCCAATTCACCCGGTGAATTGACAGCACGCTACCCTTCGGCCATCGGTGCAGGCAATTATCCTTTTATCTGCTGGACAGAATATACCGGTGCTAATTCAGGTATTGATAATGATGCGGACCCATTATTTGTTGTTGATATGCTTGGTTGGGGCGGTGGTTATTTGACAAACCCCCAGCTGATCGGGAATAGCAGTAATCCGGAAGGTATGTGGATGGGTTGTCCAAGCTATTCTGAAGAAGCAAACGGAACCGGCCACCTAAATATAACTTATACAACATGGCGAGAATTCGATGAAAACGACGTCAGTTCTCACAATATATATCTTTATCGTTCAACCGGTATAAGTAGCGGTGCCGTTACCTTTGCACCGGCAGAAAAGATATTGGATGCTCTAACCTATTTTGAAGAAGGTTCTGCCGATGGGTCGACCACTTCGGATGCCATGATTGCAATTGCAGATAATGGTATTGGTTATGTGGCTAATGTTGCTTACTGGAAAGCCGGTCTTGATACATTGGTAGATGACAACGCTTATCATACATTTAAATTCCGTAAAACAACCGATTATGGTAGCACCTGGAGTTCTACTTCTTTTGATTCCGATGTCCCATATTATTATGTGGAAGACCATATTTTCGATGATAATATTTTTGATATCTATATTCCATCAAAACAATATGAGGTTGTATACGGTACGGATACCGTTCTGGTTGACGATTTGGCCGGCAATGAAGATGCGATCCTTGATACATTGAATTACCCGGGACTATTTATGGGCTACGACAATGACGTTGTTGTTGACGGTAATGGCGGCGTTCACTTCATGTGTTTGGTAATACCCGAATCTGAACAAAGCGGTTATGTACAACCAACGGCTCATAACGGTTGTGGATTTTATCATCTTTACTGTGCCGATCCTACATCGGAAACTGCTGAGTGGGAAGTATCTTTTGTAACCAGTATGCAAAACACCTGGCGTTTTAACTATGGTAAAAGTGACCGTTCCTGGCAAAGTTTTTTCCCGGTGATGGCAACATCCAAGGAAAACCCCAATATAATTTATGCCGCTTACCCCAAGGGCGACATATATAAGCAGTGGAGTGAAGAGGATCAAGACACACTTCTTTATATGAGAAGCTATGATGTTTTTGTTCGTCGTTCTTTAGATGCCGGTGCAACCTGGCAAACTGAGATCAATGTAACGAACACTCCGGGTTTTGACGAGATCTGTGCTCATGCTGATCCCGATGCTACCGATGATCATGTTTATCTGATCTATCAGGTTCCGGATTACACTACCCATACTGTAGATAATGACACTTTGGATGCAGTACCCGAAGACTACAAGAATCTTATATATTTTATGGATGTGAATTATGATCTATCGGGTGTGGAAGATGTGGTTGATGTTCCCGCAACATTTGAATTGGAACAAAACTATCCCAATCCTTTCAACCCAATGACGACGATCGCTTTTGATATTAATCAGGGCGGAGAATACAGTTTAGAAGTATTCAATACTCTGGGCCGTAAGGTTAAAACTCTTTTCAGCGATTATAAAGCGACAGGACATTATGAAGTTGAACTTGACGGTTCAAGCATGTCCTCGGGTATTTATTTTTATTCACTGACCGGAGAAAATGTAACGATCACTCGAAAATCAGTATTATTAAAATAAATTGTTTACAAACTTGCAGGTTAGCCCTTCCCCGGGAAGGGCCACCTGTAACCTAAGGGGATTGTATGAAGAAAGGTTATATCCTTTTTGTGGTTTGTCTGCTATTTTTTGGCATGGCCTACGGCGATATTGTCGGATCTATCCGCGGTACCGTTGTAGCAGCGAGTAATAACGAACCGCTTCTGGGTGTCAATATCATGATTGAAGATACCCGGATGGGGACTTTTACAGATAAGACAGGCTACTATAATATTATCAACCTTCCGATTGGCGAATATTCAGTAACATATACCATGATCGGCTTCAAAAAGGTCATTCAGCGTAATGTTAAGGTCATGCGCGACCAATCAACAATCATTAACGTTCGCATGGAAGTCGAGGCTGTCCAGGGTGAGGTCGTTGAAGTGGTTGCAGACCGTCCTTCTGTTGAAAAAGACGTAGTGGGTCGTAAGGTTATTATGAACACGGAACAGGTTGTAAATCTACCGGTTCGCGATATGACAGAGGTTTATACCTTGCAATCGGGAATTATTGAGATCAAAACCGCGGATCTGGGTATCCCGGGTTTTGAAGAACGCGGGATCGAACAGATCCACGTTCGTGGCGGCCGGGCCAATGAAACCGGTTTTATGATAGATGGTATGTATATCGAAAACCCGCTTTACGGCGGTAAGGGTAAAGGTACCCGCCTGAATCAATTTGCTGTTGCTGAAGTTGACTTTCAAACAGGGTTTTTTAATGCAGAATATGGTGATGCCATGTCCGGTATGATCAATACCGTTACAAGGACAGGCCCAAGCAAGTTTACCGGAATGTTGCGCTATGAGCGTAGTGATCTGGGGCCACTTTCATCTGAACAAGATCAGTTGAGAGGATTTTCCAAGATCGCCGGTGGTTTCGGCGGACCTCTTTTTACAGACAAGATCCGTTGGTGGACCAGTTTTGACCAGACCAACAGCGCCTATGCAGTCTATAAATTTGATGATCTGGCGTTTGACCTGGATAACCCCTTAAGTGATTATAACGAAGAGAACCACATTAATCCGCTTGATACAATAGCCGGCTGGCGTTCTTTTGGTTTTGATAATACCTTCGACATATTTTCAAAACTGACCTTTTTGGTTTCACCGAAAATTCGTTTAAATCTTTCACACTGGTACGTTAATTCAAACTATAAAGCTTTCGACCCCGCTTATATTTATTATGATCTGGGCAAGAACGAAGTCGAAAAAGTATCTAAACGTTACGCGCTTGAATGGCGTCATCAATTAAATGATAAAACGTATTATACTTTTAATTATTCCAATTTTACACAGGAAATGACCATGGGCGTCCGGAATTATGACTCGGACGGCGACGGTTACCCCGATTGGGTTGAACAACGCTATTTGGCAAATTTCTACGACAGTACAAAAGTCCCCTATATGGATGATGGCACCGGCCATAATGTCCCGCTTGAATATGTTCTTTCGGGAGCTGATACTATTTGGAACGTAGGCGACGAAATGAATGAGTGGCTTACCCCCGACCAGTACAATCAACCTTATGTGCTATATCCTTTTATTGACGAAGATATGATCGTTAAATATCAAAACAGTCCTAATTTAAGAAACTATTCTGCAGAATACTACTATAGCGGATCTGATAGGTATTACCATTATACACGCTCTCGCACACAGGAATTCAGACTGGACCTTACGTCCCAGGTAGGCAGGCACAACCAGCTCAAATCCGGACTTGATTACAAAACACACGATATCGTTTTTGATGAAGTTCAGTTACCTTGGTTATCAACCCCCTATACTGAAAATTACAATCGTATCCCTCAGGAATTTGCCGGATATTTGCAAGATAAGATCGAATATCCATGGATGGTGATCAATGCCGGTTTGCGTTTTGATGCGGCCAATGCCCGTGATTCAATGTGGGCTGACCCCCGTCAACCCGACTCTGTTCTTGTCCCTACGAATTGGGAGTTTCTCTGGAGTCCGCGTTTGGGATTTTCACACGTGATCACAGATAAAGCGACGTTCACTTTTGGTTATGGTATTTACTATCAAAACCCGACATATCGTGATATTTACAATAATATTGACGAACGTGATAATCTGGATGAATTTTTTAATACGCCGTCGCCATTAGTCGGCAACCCTGATGTAAGCGCTCAAAAGGTAACAAGTTACGAGTTTGGGCTCAATACGGAAGTTGCTACAAATTTTGTTCTGGGAATTGTCGGTTGGTCAAAAGACTATAGCAACATGAACTCAACCGAGCAAGTGCGCGTGGGATCTGTAACCTACACCACCTTTGTGAACTATGATTACGGTTCGGCTCGGGGCATGGACCTGATCTTTGAAAAACGTCGTGGCAGGTTCTTTACAGGTAATGTTCAATACACGTATTCAGTTGCGAAAGGTAATCGTTCTGACCCATGGGAAGGTTATCGTAATGGAGAAAATCCACTAACGATGCCTAAAAACGAAGTTTTGCAAGATTATGACCGCACACACGATTTTAGCGCCCAATTGACCTTCCGGATACCAAAAGGTTACGGAATTCCGATCGGTTCATATAATCTTTTCCAAAATACAATGACAAACCTGACTTTGATCGCAATTTCGGGTGCGCCCTATACGCCAATTTTATCAAACGATCAGCTGGGCCCACAGAATAGTGAACGTATGCCAGGGTACTATACAGCTAACTTAGCCTTTAGAAAATATGTAGATATTGCTGGCTCAAGTCGTGTAGTACTGGGTGTCGTATGCACAAATCTTTTCAATAAAAAGAATCCTTTATTTGTCTATCCGCGAACAGGAACACCCGATAATCCAGGTGGTATTGATGAAGGTTATATTCTTGATGGTATAAGAAGTTCAACGATCTATGATCGCCCTTGGTACTATGATGATCTTCGCAGTATAGATCTTTTTGTAGAAGTGGAGTTTTAAGGAGTTAATTCATGAAATATATTATACGTTTAGGATGTTTATTATTGCCGGTATTGCTTCTCGCCATTCCGCTTGAAGTTAAATACGGCAAGCAATTTGCAAAAACATCTGCAAATCCCATTTACGAACGGGCAAAAAGTTATGCCGATCAAGGGAAGTTCAAGACAGCGATCTTGAACTATGGAAATTTTGTCGATCATTGGCAAGGTGATGTTGCGGGTGCTTGGGGTGAATACCAGTACCTTGCAAATGTATCGTTTATGATCGGTGTCCCCGGAAAAGATAAAGATGGGAATATTTATCCCTGGGCAAACAGACCCCATCCAAGCAACCCCGATCAAATTATTTATTGGGGACCTACAGTTTCCGAATCCTGGCTCGATAGAACAGGAAATCAGATCAATACGGATTGGGATGTTGTTCTTGGCTCTAAAGGCAAAACATTTTCCGGCGATATTACTGCCGGCGATTATGCTGCGCCCACGTGGACAGATGAGAACGATACATGGCCTTTACTGGCAACGTCTATTGCGCCCGAATCATGGCCTTCAGAAACAAATGAAGATGGCGATGAAATTCGCTATTGGCCCGGATGGTTTGCTGTAGACACGGATCCTTCTTCACCTACATTTGGCCAACAAGTCGATGGACGTTTTACCTCTGATGTCGATATCTATCTCGAATTCGATGATAAATTTGCAGATCGTGAACCTGTTTCCGCTTACAATGGATATCCCACAGGATCCCGCGTTTATGCAACGGTCCATTCCTATGGTCGTGCCTATGCTGAAGATATTATGTTCGTAACCATGAAAGTGGTAAATGAAAGCGATAAATACGGACTGAATAATGGCGCCGGATTTGATTATGAAGGCGTTTATTGCGGTTTTTATTTTGATGCCGATATGTTCTCGGCATACTATTTTGGCGGTAACCGCCCCTGTAGCACCAATGATGGTGACATGATGGGCTATAATGCCACGTATGATTATGCTTATATCTATGATTTTGATCAAAAAGAATGTGGCGGCACCTACGATGTTGATGCTTTTGTCGCCGTTAAACTTCTTGATACACCAAGAGCAAGCGATACCGTTTGGGTAAGTGAAACCAATTATATTGCGCCGGGTGAAGAACTCGGATTAACCGATTGGCATTGGTTTGACTGGTATAACCGTCCCGGCGTTGTTGATAAAGAAGGATCAGGTGGTCCTTTTATCGGTGATGGTACTCAACCGGAATCACCCAAAAAAGAAGAATTAATGTATCAATTAATGTCCGGTGATACAACCGGACTGACCGACAGGGAAGACGTATGGTATTTTCATCCCAACAACAGTGGAAAATTAAATCCACATTATGATAGTATGGAAGGGCTGAAAACATTATTTCCCGATGGATTGGATTGTGTTTGTATGATGTCCGCCGGTCCCTTCGATTTTTCTGTTGGCGATACTGCGATGTTCTCCTTTGCTGTGATCATGGGCGAAAATATTCCCGATCTGAATCGAAACGCAAACATGGCACAGATCATGTATGATCTTCGTTATCAGGGTTTTTCTGCTCCACAGGCGCCTACGGTTTCAGCTGTAAGTGAATGGGACCCGGAGACCGAAAATATTGCTGTACGTATCGTGTGGGACGATCTTGCTGAAAGTTCTACAGATATTGTAACAGGGTATGCCGACTTTGAGGGATATCGGATATATAAATCTACAGATGGTGGCCAAAACTGGGGCGATCCGATATATGACGTAAACCAAACACAAGTTGGTTTTGAACCTCTTGCCCAGTATGACCTCACCTATGATCAGGATATGGCTCGTTATGGGCGTGATGTTTCCGGACCCGATCCTGTTGCTCCCTGGATAAACCTGGGCAGCGGTACAGGCTTACAGCATGAATACCTTGATGAAGACGTTCAAGTGGGTAAAGAATATACATATGCCGTTACAGCCTATGATATAGGTATTGAGCCCGGTTATTCAATTGAAATTTCCAGTGAAGAAGTTGTGGATCCCAGTTCCGGTTTGACCTATGAGATCATTACATATGATACAACATGGTCAACAACCAACGTAGACGATCAATGGTCCACATACTCTTTGGAAAGTTTGGAAAATCCAAAAGGTACAACACCTCTTTCACCTCAATTTGTCAGGATCACACCATCGCGCTATCCGCTCGATATTAAAGCCAATATAGATCTAATACCCAGCGACAGTACGGTTGGTAATACGCGGACGTTGATTCGGATCGCAGAGCCATCAAATGTTACCGATCATGAATATAAGATCACGATCTCTGCAAATCCTGCAACGACAACCGGTCCCAGGATCAAAAACCCCAAATATACAGTTATTGATCAAACGACCGGAAATACGATTGTTAGCAATCTTGCAAATAACGATATAAATCCAAATGTTACAACTAATTATCGCCCGATCTTTGATGGACTTCAAGTTGTTTTTAACAATATTGAAAGAGCAGCGGTTGATTCGGTATCTTGGGCTTCAAGACAAAAATATATTGAAACGGCACCTTGGTCAACCCTACCGTATCCGCCTGCATCCGATTATGCGATCATCTTCGGTGCGGCTGATGAAGTACTCGATACGGTCCGCTGGAACAGTCCGTTTACATATCGTCCCGCTCCTTTTAAGGCTATAAAATTGCCGAGTGGTGAAAAAGTGCCTATCCTTGTATTGGAAGAAGGTACCACGCGGGATGACACATTGAATTTCCGAGACGATATTGCTTTCTATGAAATGTCTGTTCCCGGACGTCCCGTTGGGGCGTCAGTCCCCACTTGGGCATTTGAGTTTACTTGGGATACCTTGCTGGTATCACCGTCAGGTTATCCATTTACGGCAGGAGACACACTCTTCTTCCGCACCCAAAAGCCATTTGAAGATGGTGATGAATTTACATTTACAGCAGCAGATTTCAGTGAACAGATAGACCTGACCGAAGATGACCTTGAGGCGATAAAAGTCGTTCCTAACCCCTATATGGTCTCAGCTCAATGGGAACAGAGTCAGTATACCAAAAAACTGCTGTTTACAAACCTTCCATCAAAGTGTACCATCAAGATATATACCTTAACAGGCGAATATGTCAATATGGTAGAACACGATAACCTTTATGATGATTCGGAAGCATGGGATCTGACGACCATTAATCGCCAAGAAGTTGCGCCGGGACTATATGTCTTTGCAGTTGAACTTCCCGATGGCAAAAAACACATTGGCAAATTTGCCATTATTCGATAAGGAGAGCGCAGATGAATATGATAAAGCGTTCATTGATCATAGTATTGGCACTGTCCTTTATGGGAATTGGATTTGCAGAAGTTGTGGATGTTCCGGAGGATATTTCCAAAGTAGGAACAAACGCCGCCCAATTCCTTAAGCTGGAAGTTGGGGCAAAAGCTACTGCTCTTGGCGGTGCTTATGTGGCCGGTGTAAATGACTTAACAGCACTTTATTGGAATCCGGCCGGTTTGGCAAAGATCAACCAACAGTCGGTTTATGGTACTTATACATCCTTATATGCCGGCATTCAGCATGGATATGTTGCTTACGGGATGCAGATCGGACGATCTGATTATTTTGGAGTTCATGTTACTTATTTGAATTCAGGTGAAATGGAAGTTACAACATTGGAATTTCCTGAAGGAACCGGAGAATTCTTTTCGGTAAGTGATTTGGCGGTTGGAGTGTCCTATGCGAGAAAATTGACCGATCGACTTAGTGTAGGAGGTACCGCAAAATTTATCAATGAAACTATTTGGCGTGAGACCGCAAGCACATTCGGTTTTGATATCGGGTCACAATTTGATACCGGAATTCTCGGTATTAAATTGGGTATGGCGATTACAAACTTCAG
The DNA here is from genome assembly GCA_964606395.1 of uncultured bacterium. Taxonomy (GTDB): domain Bacteria; phylum Fidelibacterota; class Fidelibacteria; order Fidelibacterales; family Fidelibacteraceae; genus M50B103. The sequence continues at coordinate 3,527 of CAZSGO010000026.1, read as the reverse complement.
CACCAAATTCAAATTTGATGGACCGGACCTGAATATTGACGTTGACACAGATCCCAATTATGAGGGGAACCCGGATACTGAAGCACGCTTAAATACCCAGGAATGGTCATTACCGCTTGTTTTCCGCATGGGGATCCTTGTGGATATTCTTGGCCCGAACAGTGAGATCATTAAAAATCCCAATCATCGTATATCTTTCTCTTTTGACGCAAATGATCCGCTGGATCATTACCTTCGCTTTAATACGGGATTGGAATATGTGTACAATGAATTGCTTGCATTTCGTATGGGATATCATTTGAATTATGATGAAACCACATTTTCGGCCGGTATCGGTTTAAATCTTGATATTAACAGTATGCCTTTGAATATTGATTATGCAATTGTAAATTATGGAACTTTAGGTTTTATAAACCAAGTAAGCATTCAATTAGGAATATAACTAGAAAAGAAACTTGAGAAAGGAGAACACACATGAAACGTGTAGTTGCTTTGTTATTGATCGCTAGTGTTGCTTTGTTTGCAGCAGTAGCCCCTCAAAGTGACCTCAAGGTAAACGCAGGTAGTCCAATGGTGAAGTTGCCCACAGCTGAAGTTAAAGCTATGCCTCTTCCTGTTGAGAACAATGATGTTCGCAGTCTTGATATTAGCATGTCTAAAGCCCCGGCTTTAGCTGTTGATACCAGCATTGTAACCGTGGTTTATCTTGAGGACTTTGAAAACGGTGCCCCAGGTTGGGTACAATTTGACGGTACAGCGCCTGCAGCCAATGCTGAATGGCACCTTCTGGATTTTGGTGATGGTGATTCACTTTGGTGGTGTGCAGATCTAACCCTTAACGGTTACGAAAGTAATTGGTATGTTGCTTTGGAAACACCTGAAGTCGTTCTGACTCCCGGTGACTCAACATTGTCATTTTACTTAGACCTGAACAGTGAAGCACCAGGTGGAGAAGATCCCCCCTATGATGGTTGGGACGGCGGTAACGTACAGATATCCAACGATGGTGGCGAAACATGGACGGTATTGAACCCCACTGTTATGCCATATAACTGTACAAGCCTTTATGCTTTCGGTTATATCTTCAATGAACCTGCACCCGGTTGGGGTGGTTATCATGAAGGTATCGTAGAAGTTGATCTCGGTGCTTATATTGGCGATACGGTCAGTGTTCGCTTTGTTTTCGGTGCAGATGGTGGATATGATACGCATGATAATGCCAGCCTATATGGTATGTTGGTTGATTCAATCGATGTTGCCGGCGATGCCTTATATTTGGGTAGTGTAGATGACGGCTTAGTTTCATATTCTGTTAATGAGGCTCAAGGTACATTCTGGACTGTTGAAGACAGAACAGATTCTCTTCCTTCAAACACGCACGTTCTTCGCAACTATATTGTAGGTGACACGACATATGCGTTGAATCTTGAAGATTACTTTGTATCACCTTCGATCACATTACCTGATGAATCAGCAACACTGATCTACTGTAATTTTGAATTTTCACCTCGTTTTAACGATTTGGACGATTTCCCGAATGTAGAATATTGGCGCCTTGAAGTATCACCTGATAATGGTACAACCTGGAATGCTATTTCAAATATTTCCGGTGCCGCATCCGGAAGCAATTATGTTTATAGTGATGGTAGCCAAAACTGGTTTGATTTCCAATATGCTTACGGTGAGGCTTGTGACCTAACCGAACTTGCTGGAGAAACAGTCAAATTCAGGTTCTATTTCCGTTCTGATTCCGATACACCTATTGGCGAAGGCTTGCTGATAGATGATTTTGTTGTTTATACACAACCGGATCTTCCCGTTGTTCAAGATGTTGACGTAGCTATGAATGTTGATGGCAATGTTGAGATCACATGGTTGAACATGGACGGCACCTATCAGTTACCTAAATCATTAATGTCAATTGACCCGGCTGATTGCGGTAGCTATTACGGACCTGCTTGGACTTTTGATGGCAATGATTCGACCCTTGGATATGGTGTTGGATCACCTTATTCTACCGGTGGTAAAGACTTTAACATTACCTCAATAGATTATGCCGTAAGAGGCGATCTGGTTAGTGGTGATAGCGTTAGTCTAGCAATATTTGGTGTTGATACAAGTCTCCATATGTTGCATTGGACAGATAACTTTGTACCGGATACTTTCAGAACAGTTCAAACTGTTGATATTAGCTCAGAAGACGTATCATGGAATGGTGATTATTGGGTCATGCTGTTCTGGGAAACCGATCCCAAATGGCCGGTTTACCTTATGAATTTAGAATCCGGGTCAATGAAATTATATGTTCCCGGCGAAGGTTTTTATAATACTGCCTATTCAACACCTGTGGGTGTTTCCGGTTACGGTGAAGTCACCTATAGCGGCCTGGAATACAATGTATACCGTCGCGTGATGACTGAATCAACCTTAACACCTGTTGCAACGAATTTGACAACGAACAGCTTTACTGATGAAACGGCAAATCCTTTGACCGAGTATGAATACTATGTTGTTTGTACATCAAACGGTTTTGACGGACAATTGAGCGATGGCGCTGCTATTTTTGTAACTCCTTCAGATGTTGAAGAAGCTAAATATGACGATGGGTCTGCAGAAGACATTTTCGAACTTGCTATGGATACCATGGTTGTTGTAAAGATCACACCTACAACTTATCCTGCAAAACTCGAAGCTTTACGCTTTGCCGCTCTTTGGGCCGGTGATGTTTATAAAGTTAAGATCTTTGCCGATAATGCAGGTATGCCCGGCGACAGCTGGTTGCTGATCGAACCTCCCGTAACGGCCATTGAAGGCTGGAATACGTTCAAGGTTCCGGATATCATGACAGTAACCCCCGGTCGTGACGGTGTTGTTCTTCGCGAAGGCGAAAGTGTTTGGATCGGCGTTAAAGGCGCAACCCCGGGTGATTACCCCGCATGGTTGGCTGCTGATACCGACAGCTATTCAGGTATGGCAACAATGCAAGTACCGGGCGGCGGATGGACATCCATTGCCGGTTACTTACGTTGCAACCCGATGATCCGCGGTTATTTTGATACCGATATTGATACAACAGCGGTTACGGATGTAGTACCTGCCAAATATGATTTGGCACAAAACTACCCGAACCCTTTCAACCCAATTACAACTATTCGCTTTGAGCTTGAAAAAAGCGGTATGACTACTGTTGATGTTTTTGACATTACAGGTCGTCATGTACGCACATTGCTCGATGGCAATGTTGAAGCGGGTGCCTATGATCTGAGATTTGATGCTTCGGCATTGTCAAGTGGTATATATTTCTACCGCCTGACCTCAGGTGATTTTACGGCAATTAAGAAGATGACTCTGCTTAAATAATCAGAGTAACATCATAAATAAAAACCCTTCGCCATCCGCGAAGGGTTTTTTATTTCAGGACAGAAATATATAGTATAAATGTAAAAGTAATAAATATTCATTGCCGGTCTTAAAATTACCATTTACTTTCTTTTGCCTTTTGCCTTTTGCCTTTTGCCTTTTGCCTT
>CAZSGO010000025.1:0-12552 GCA_964606395.1 uncultured bacterium | reverse complement strand
ATATTGACCCGACGATCGGGACATACCTCTGCTTTTGTTTCATCTATAAAACTCTGTACGGTTTTGACAGGGACATTACCGCAAGAGACCAGCAAGATAATGCTCAGTAAAATTGGAAATATTTTTTTCATGTTTATTCCTTATGTTAAGTAAATGAATATAAGAAAAAGAGGTCCGCTTTAAAAATAAAAAACCACCTCATATAAATAGCTAATCTTCAATTTGCTTTTCGTTTGCTTCTGTGTATATTTTCGTAAATCATCAGAAAAAGGAAAAGGACCTATCCATGAGAGTCAAAACCATATTTATAACGTTCTTCATACTTGCTTTTGCAGGACTTCTTTCGGCACAGCTCGTTCCGGATATTGCTGAATATAAAACACTGAAATGCGATTTTCATATGCACACCGTCTTTTCCGATGGCTTGGTATGGCCTACTATACGCGTTGATGAAGCGATCGATGAAGGCCTGGATGCGATAGCCCTAACGGATCATCTTGAATATTTGCCGCATAAAAAATATGTTTCAACCGATATGAACGCTTCTTTCGAGATCGCCAAAAAACGCGCTGTTGCCAAAGGACTTATTTGTATCCGTGGCGCGGAATTTACACGCTGGATGCCACCCGGACATTTTAATGCCCTTTTTATTCAGGATGCAAATAAACTGTTGATCGATGATTTCCTGCCGGCTGTGGAAGAAGCTATTTCTCAAGGCGCTTTTATTTTATGGAATCATCCCGGATGGATAGCCCACCAACCCGACAAAGTCGTTCGCTGGTATGATATCCATCAAACGCTTGTAGACCGCCAATGGATGCACGGTATTGAATTCGCCAATTATCACGAACATTATACGGGCGCTTTGGAATACACAAATAAATTTGATCTTGCCGTAATGGGCAATTCTGATGTGCACGGTATGGTTCATGAGGAATTTCTTAGAGACCACGCCCATCGCACCTTAACCCTTGTTTTTGCCAAGAACAAAACCGAAGATGCCATAAAAGAAGCACTCTTCGCTAAACGCACCCTGGCACTTTCAGACGATGATATTTTGGCCGGGCCAAAAGAACTGGTTGATGAATTTGTCAATGCCTGTATACAGATCAACGGATACACCTTGACCAATCTCAGTGAGATCCCCTATAGCTTTGAGAATAAAGCCGGGGAAACTTATGTACTTGAACCCTTGAGCGCCTTGACATTACCCAATGAAAACGAATGGAAGATCGTCAACGTTTGGATAGATAAAAACGAGCATTTAAAACTACAGTTGGGCGAATAAATAAAAATAGGATAGGGCCACGTCTCGGGTCATCTTATTTTTATCTTGCAAAGTGAAAAACTTACGCTTATCTTTTCCAAAATTTGATAAAGAGGAAAATAATTTGAGTTCATTTAACGAATTACTATGTCCCAAATGCGGTGAAGCGCTAAACAAGGTTGCCCTCAAGACGCGCTTGTTTTGTCCGCATTGCAAAACGAACTTGAAAAATGATATATACATTGATTTTTTAGAGTATATCGTTGAACAAGGTATTGTAGATAATGTTGATTTCTTCGATACATCACTCTTCGGAAATGATTTCCTGAAGTACGAAAGCAATGAGATGGATGGCGAGCATGATATTGCCGATGTTGAGAACGATAATCCTCAGGATTTTCTGGACGACAATATGATCTCCATCGAAGATGAGTTTATTGCCGATATCGAACCTGCACAGGGTGAGCAAGATGATTTCACTGTCTTTGAAGTAGATGAAAGTGATGATGACGATGATTGAGAACGAAAAAAGCAAGCGCATTGAAATAAACATCAATGAAAAAACCGCTCAGGGCATTTATGCCAATTTGCAGATCGTTACACATAGTCCGGGCGAATTTATTCTTGATTTTTGCCAAGTGCTTCCGGGGCTTCCCAAGGCCAATGTTGTTTCGCGGATGATCCTTTCTCCGCAACATGCAAAAGCGTTAATGAAAACTCTTGCAGCCAATATTGCCAGATACGAAGAAAATTTCGGCGAGATAAAAGAACTTCAGCATAGCGGACAACCTCAGCTTCAGTTCCAACCCGAGAAAAAAGAAGATCTTGTTAATTAAATAATTTTTTAACATTCTTATAATATCAATGCCCATAATAATCGATGGGCATTTTTTATTTAATTATGAATTATTAATAATGAATTATGAATTTGAGTTTTAAGAAAATAAGCAGATTCTATTCACGTTCAAGCGATCACAACACCTCCTAGTTTATCGTTCATCTTGAATTCTTTGTGACTTCGTGTGGGGCTTGTTGTTATCTGTGTAATCTGCGTAATCTGTGGATAGAGTTTATTTTATTCTCTCCCTCTTATCTCTTATCTCTTCCATTTATAGTTCATCGTTTATAGTTTATCGTTTTTTCAAAATATCATATTGAATCGTAAACTTCCCGATTGGTTATAAACAAGGGCCGTTCCGGTTTGGTTGATCTGTTCCAAACGATAATGAAGTGTAAGAATGTTGGAAAGTTGCAAGGAGACCAGGCCCCCAAGGCGCAAAGAGTGATATGATTCCGCACGTGTGTTCATGTCTGTATATCGAAAATCCTTTCGATATGAAAACACCGGACCGGCAGCTATGCTGAATTTCTTTTTCTTTAATCCCGGTGTTAATTCACACTTAACGGTATATTTGCTATCTGTAATTTCCTGAATAAAATTACTCCAATCCAGCAAGCCGTTATCCTCAAAGCGTAAAAACATATAAGCACGTAAATAGACTGTCGGGGTGAAATAATATTGTATGTTTTGCTGCAGTTTCAATCCACGGAACACCATGCTCTGAACATGCACAAAAACGGAATCTTCATGGTCGTACACAAAGTAATTTGCGTATAGTTCCTGTTTGGCGGTCCAGTTAACCCGTTGAGGAATATGTGTGTTCACTTCAGATCGAATGGAAAATACCCGATTCCAATGGTTCTGTGCCGAACGCTGATGATACAGATAGACATAATGGTGAAGAAACAGATTCCCGCCCAAAGACATGGTCGTGTATTTATCAATACGGTGATTCCACATGGGAGATATCGAATAGCTTAATTCATCTCTGTCATCATAATTATTGGTATCGGGCGTATCATAATACAAAAGAGATCCAAGATAATTGACATAAATACTGTCGCGATCTGAAATTCGCCAAGCTAAGCGGGCAAGCAGGTTGTTCTTGTTAAAAATATAGTCAGAGGGCAGAGAAATAGTTGTATTCGTTGCTGTGGTTCGGCTTTGTTTATAATCGTTTGTAAATCCAACATACCCTTTAAAGGCACCCATTTTTACATGCATACGAACATCATTTTCCAATGTCAGGAATTGACGGTTCCTGGTTTCTTTTTCATCATAATAGGAAAAACTGAGTCCATCGTTACTGCTTGAAAATCCGGCCTTATAATCAATGGCTACATTCTTACTTAAAGGATAATATAGATCATTTTCAAGATAGCTTGTTATGTTCAGGCGTTCTTCGGTGTCCGCCTCCCGGCTGACATAGTATTCTCTGTTATAGGCCCTCAGTCCGGCCGTGAACGTATTCTTTACCCGTGAACGTTCATTGACACGAAAAGAGATCTTATTATTAAATGTATAATTTTGTCTCTCGCCCATTTGCGAGTAATCCCAATCAAGTTCCGGGTAAAACAACAAGCCGGATCCGTTGCGGTCAAGTTCCATTCCGCCATACCACCCCATATCACGGATCCCCAGTCGGGTTTCTTCCGCAAATCCGTTCTCAAGGACAAAAATATAATTGTTGTTTTTATAATCCCCTTTCAGTCCCAAACGCCCTTGGTCATAATCATAGGCATGGTAGGTTTGACCATCTTGAAAAAGAAAATATTTGCCCGTTAGTCCGATCCTTAATTTCGGTAAAAGGGCATAAAGAACATCTGCTTTTACATCGGATTGCGTTTTTAAACGCGCCGTCTCACTGTAAATATATGAGTTATTTGAAATGCTGTTATAAACATGGATTTTTCCAAACTGTGCAGAAAAACGGTTTGTGCCGCCGAATTGGTAATAATGGTTCAATTGATTAGCATACACCATTGTTGTATCGGCCGCTGCTGCGGTTGATACCATAAGCAATACGAGTACGCATGCCATAATGTAATGTTTAGTTTTCATGATCATTATTTTTCGATCAGTTTGAACCCCGTTTCGTCCATGAAGCCATACGAACGATTATGTATCCAATCGCCCAATACTGCCAGTGTTTTTTCGCCATGTGTTTCAATATAAGGCGCATGTACATGACCACTTAAGGCAATATCAAAACCTTCATCCAATCTCTCTTTCAAATAATCATGCATTTTTGTGGTCAGCAATTCCGATACGCGGGGGATCTCCGGAATATTTTGATTATAATGACTGACACTTTCTCCAAGTGCATAGGTCCAACGAATGGGTAAACATTTCAATAATGATATCGCAAAAGGCGAGCGCAAGATACGTCGTATCAATGGATATTGAGAATTATTATAAACGATATGATCCCCATGCTGGCAGTAGATGCGTGTGCCCTTCCAATTGAATTGAAAGGCATCGGGATAAAAGTTAATGCCCAATTCTTGGGTCAAATATCCTTCGACCCAGAAATCATGATTACCCCCAAGATAATGGATCTCTATACCGGCATCTCTCAAAGCACGTAACGCTGCCACAACAGGTTGTAGGGGCCGGGGTATGTAATTTGCCTTGTCGAACCAGAAATCAAAGAAATCACCAAGAATGAACAACGTGCCCTTGCGTTCGCGGACCTCTGCCAGTAATGCCAGCATATCCCTGGATCGTTCTTCTTGCTCTCGACCTGCTTTAGTGGATATATGTGTATCAGATAGGAAATAGAAAGGAAGTGTTAATCTTTCTGATTGGAGATCGGAAATTGTATAAGAACTTGTGTTCATCATAAATTAACGGCCGCGACCGCTTTCTATGGTTAGTTTTTTTAGTTTGTCCGTCAGTTCATCTGAGGGATCGAAAACATCCAACTGCCAAACCCAATTGTTGATAATGGTACCCGGTAAATTCATACGGGCAGACCCATCCAGTCCAAAAAGATCCTGAACAGGTACAAGCGCCCACATGGCATTGGACCGAAAAGCCATCTCGGTCAGCGACCAGGCAACCGTATCGGCATCACAATCGCAATAACGCGATAACATGTGTTTTTCATGATCACTGGCGGTATCGTACCAGCCACGGACCGTATCATTATCGTGAGTTCCGGTGTAAACGACAAATCGATCCTTGGGATCGTAATTTTTGGGCAGAAAAGGATTTTTATCGTCACCGTTAAAAGCGAATTGTAATATCTTCATACCGGGATATTTAAATTGCCGGCGCAATGCCGTAACATCGGGTGTGATCACACCGAGATCTTCGGCAATGATCTCGAGGTCGGATATGCGATCGTGCAGTACGGTAAATATTTCAGCTCTTGGACCGTCCACCCATTCTCCCTTTTCGGCTGTCGGTGCCCCGTATTCAACCTCGTAAGCGGCGCAAAAACCGCGGAAATGATCAATACGAATAATATCGGCATGGATCTTACCCACACGCGTCCGTTCTACCCACCAGGTAAAATCATTTTCTCTCATGACATTCCAGTCATAATGCGGCTGGGCCCAAAGTTGCCCTGTTTTGGTAAAAAGATCGGGTGGCACACCGGTCCATACCAGCGGAAACCCTTCTTCATTCAATTTAAACAGATCACGATGTGACCACACATCAGACGAATCACCTGAAATAAATATGGGAATATCTCCAATAATGCGGATCCCTTTAGCATTAGCATATGATTTCAATTCCATCCATTGGGTATAGAGCATATATTGTTCAAACTTAAATCGTAAAATGGAATAATCATGCTCCTCTTCCCATTTCAAGATCGCCTGATCGTCACGATCTCGAAGATCCCGGGGAAAATCATACCACGAGGATTGATAATGGTCATGAATGGTCATAAATAAAGCGGCATCATGCAACCAATAAGCGTGTTCGCGACAAAAATGATCAAACTCGGATTTATCTTCTTTTTTTAACCAATTTTCATAAGCCAGCAACAAGGCTTTTTCTTTTACGTTGTGGGGATCATCCTTAATAAAAAAATCCCAGTCGGCCTCGCTTAACAAGCCCGAACTGAGAAGTTTTTCCGGACTGATAAACCCTCGGTAGATGGCATTGGCGGAAAGCGAGGTATAAGGCGATCCCGTATCATCGGGAAAGGTCAAAGGAAGGGTCTGCCACAGTGATTGGCCGGCTTTTTCAAGCCAATCGACAAAGCGATAGGCTTCCGGTCCAAAATCTCCTCTTCCCCATTTATTGGGAAAAGAGCTTATATGCATCAGAATACCGGAAGTGCGATCAGGCATGAAGTCCTCTTATATAAAATTTTTAATATCCGTTTTAAGTTTAAACAAAAGATTTCGCCAATCCGTAAGAGATATATCATGATCCCAATGTTCTTCGAGCAGTTCATCGGGTGTGCCCTTGAATATTCTCTGTACCATGGTAAAGATCAGAACAAGATCATCGATATAATTAATGATCTGAAGCGGGAAGCGTTTGAGGCTCTTGAACTTGAGATTGACCGGCAAGATCAAATACAAAGCCGAACCTCCGATCCACCATTTGATCTCCCGCGGTGTACGGTCGTCGCGAAGCAGACGATAGAAAAGTTTCAACAAGCTGGGAATACCCCGTGCTATTTCCTTTAGAGCCTCTTTGGTTGAAACGTCCAATGGATAACTGAGTTTTTCTTTGTCCATATTACACCTCTGGTATTATTTCTTTCATTTCATTTTTTTTCAGGCTGCCCGATAACCAAAAGTAGGCAATGATCGACGCGATGAAAGAGGAAATGACCTGAGAAAGAAAAACTCCATTTACTCCCCAATCAAACACACGCGTAAACAACAAAGCCAGCGGTACAATGATCACGGCGATACGCAGCGTCGTCAATATCAATCCGGGCATACCATTGCCCAGTCCCTGAAATACTCGTCCGGAGATCATGCCAACCACAATAAAAGGATAGGCAAATACAACATACCGGACATAAGTGACCCCCGTTTCAATAATGGCGGGATCAGATGTAAACATTTTCATAAAATAGGGAGAAATAAAATAGAATAAAAGTCCAAAAGTCAAGGCAAGAATCTCACCCCATTTGATCACATATATCCATGTGGATCTGACCAGGTCAATTCTTTTCGCCCCAAAGAACATACCTATAAGGGTTACCAACGAACCAGCCAGTCCCATAATGGGCAAGAAAAACAATTGATCCAATCTCATGCCGATCCCAACCGCAGCAACGGCATCGGAACCGAAATATACAACGATCCTGTTGTATAACATCTGTCCAAAGGACATAATGATCATAGACAGCGATGCCGGAAGGCCGATCTTAAAGGTTGAACCGATGATCTCCCAGGAAAAGGAAAAATCGCTGAATTTAAATTGAACGAGACTGTCTTTTTTTACAAAGAAAAAGACAATGTATAGAATCGTTACAACGAATTGTGCCGTAATGGTCGCCCATGCGGCCCCGGCTATTCCAAGTTTAAAGACAAAGATGAACAGAGGGTCCAGCGCAATGTTGATCACGGTTCCGATGATCATGAATCTTACGGGTGTTTTAGCATCCCCTTCGCCGGACAAAATAGAACGAAAAAAAACGCCCAGAATATTAAAAATGAAACCAAAAACAATGATCTCAAAATATTTTACCGCGAGGCCAATAATATTTTCCGGCGCACCCAACAGTTTAAAAATAGGATAACGAAAGATAATGCTGATCCCGGAAATGAATATACCCAACACAACACCCATCAAAACGGCATGTTCGGCCGCATTGTTCGCCCGATGTACATTTTGAGCACCCAAGGCCTGGGAAATAAGTGCTGTAATGCCAATTCCCAATCCAAAACAAATGGAGATGGCAAAGAATACAAAGGGAAGATTAAACTGCATTGCCGCTATGGCGTCTGTAGATATCTTGCTTACAAAAAAAGTATCCGTCAAACTGTATAAATATTGGACGATCATTCCCAGCAGCATGGGAACGGTCAAACTCCAAACCGCTTTCTTGGGATTGTTTATAAATGTTTCTACACGTTTCGACTTATCTAACATTCCGTTCCTTTATTTAAGTGAAAAGGTAATCTTTTCTCTCTCTAAAAGAAAATACTTTATCATTTTTTCTTCATCTATGTATAAGATTATATTTGATTTAGTGTGATATTTCCAAACAACTATTTAAGTGGCACTAATGGATCTTTCTTGGGTTGAAAAAATAATAAACCATAATGATAACGGAATATAATTCAAGTCGGCCCAACAGCATACTAAAGGTCAACACCACTTTGGAAAAATTATCAAAAAAGGCATAGTTCTCTATCGCACCTACACGGGCAAGTCCCGGACCTATATTGCTCAATGTAGCGATGGACGCAGAAAAAGATGTTACGATATCGTAGCCTCTGAATGTTAAGATCAAATTGATGATAGCGAAAAGGCCGACAAAAAGAATAATAAAGGCGATCACGTTTTTCATAACATGTTCTTTAACATGTTCTTTTCCGATCTTCAGGGAGAACAGGGCATTGGGATAGGTGATCTTTCTGATCTCTTTTGCTACAAATTTCCCACCGATCATGATCCGGATCTGTTTCATGCCGCCACCCGTGGAACCTGCACACCCACCGGCGAACATCAGCAGTACCAGAATGATCTTGGTAAATGCCGGCCATAATTCAAAGTTGGTGGTAACATAGCCAGTTGTGGTTGTAATGGAAACCACCTGAAAAGAGGCATAACGAAGAGATGTCCAAAAATTATAACCCAGGTCCGATTTAAAAACACTCACCGTAATAAGTAAAATGGCAATCACGGTAAGAGAGACGTAGAATTGCCATTCGCGATTTTTGATCACTTCACCTAGCCGTCCCTGAATAAGAAAAAAGTGTAAAGCAAAATTGGTTCCGGCAAGGAACATAAAAGCCAGGATCACCATTTCGATGTACAGACTGTCAAAACCCGCAACCGATGCATTTAAGGTCGAAAACCCCCCGGTCGCCAATGTACCGAAAGTATGACAAAGGGCAGTAAAAAGATCCATACCCCCAAACATGAGCATAATGGTTTCCATAACCGTCAGGCCAAGATAAATAAGCCAAAGTATCATGGCTGTATTTTTAACTTTGGGACTGATCTTGTCTTTTGTGGGACCGGGAACCTCGGCTCGAAACAACTGGGTAGAGCTTAAACCCAAAACCGGTAAAATGATAATAGCCAATAAGATGATCCCCATTCCGCCTAGCCAGTGGGTCAATGAACGCCAAAAAAGCAAGCCTTTGGGAAGAATTTCGATATTGGTAAGAACCGTTGCTCCGGTGGTAGTAAATCCGGACATGGTTTCAAACACACAATCAATAAAATTACCATCGAAAACTCCGTTAAAGAAAAACGGTAGTGCTCCGAAAATAGTTGCAGAGATCCACCCCAGTGAAACAATGACAAATCCTTCCCGCGTGCGCAAGGGTTTATCCGGATTAAAACTGATCGTTAAAATAAGTCCGACAACCAGCGTTATCCCAATACTCAGCAAAAGATCAAGAGTATCTCCCGAAGCATAATAAAGCGAGAACGCCAAGGGCAGGCACATTGAAACCGCAATGATAATAAGGATAATACCCTGTATTTTTAAGATCGCTTTCCAGTTCATATTATCCCGATCATGTAAACATTTTTTCTACAAGTTTCTTTGATTGCGGTAAAACAAAAACAATGATTATATCCCCCATCATGATCATATCTTCACCTCGGGGAATAATTACCTCTTCATTTCTGTAAATGGCGCCAATGATCATTCCCGATGGGAATTTGACCTTTTGCAAAGGTTTATTAAGCAACGCGATCTTTTTGGATATCTTGATCTTGATGGTTTCGGCATCAATATAAGGAATGGGTGTAACCGAAAGGATATCTCCCTTGCGGCAATATTTTATGATCTCACCAAAAGCCAGTGATTCCGTAGAGAACACAGAATCGATGTCTTTAACCTGATTAATAATTGACGAGATCGCCACATTTGAAATATTGCAAACTGCTTTATATGCGTGATTTTTCTTGGCCAACACTGCCGAAATGATATTATGCTCATCTTTACCGGTAACGCAAACAACGAACGAATTTTCCATATCGAGATCGGACAACACATTTTGATTTAGTCCCGATCCATTAATGATCAAAACATTATCCAGCTCTTCCGTTAATCGGTTGCAGACACGCTCATCTTCTTCAATAATGGTCACTTTTCTGCCTTGTTGAACCATTTTTTTGGCAAATTCACGTCCAATTCGGTTCCCGCCGATAATAACGACAGATTTAACTTTAACATTAGAGGTGAAATAGAGTTTGATCACTTCTTTGAGAACATCGGATTTCCCAATAATATAGAGTTTATCACCCGTTTGTATGATGTCATCGCCACGGGGGATCAACACTTCATTGTCTTTTGTAATTGCAATGATCCGGATCTTATCCCAAATTTCGTTACCTTGGGTGATATCTTTAAGTTGCATGCCGTTCCCGGAAAAATTTTCATTGATCACCGTTCCGATGACCTTAACATTCTCATGAATAAAATGAATGTGTTCCATGGCATTGGGTTCTGAAATAAGGTCAACGATCTTGTTAATGGATAACTGTTTGGTAGCGACCGTATTATCAATTCCAAAATCCGATGGCAAGTTGGGTGGTCCCGGAAAATAATGTGTATAATTCTCAACCTTGGCGATCGTCGTTGCCGGACTGAGTTTCTTTACAAGTCCGCAGGCAACAATATTTACATTATCGTTATTACTCAAGGCCAAAAACAGATCGGCTTTCTCGACATTTGCCTGCTTTAAAATTCTAATATTATTCCCGTCACCGTTAATGACCAAAGCGTCAATACTGTCATTAAGGTGTTTTACTTGCTTTTCCGATTTCTCGATCACGGTAACGCTGTGATTCTCCCGGATCAGCTGATCCGCGACCATAGAGCCCAGTTCACCGCCACCAACAATTACAATATTCATTTAAAAACTCACCCTTTCATCAGGCTTACCACTGTCTTTAACCAAGTTAAGAAGGTATCTGATAATTTATCTTATTGAGTTGTTTTGATCTTAAACTATATGACATGGGCAAATGTTATAAAAATGTGTCATCATTTACAATATATTTCGTTTCCTTTATGTTTAAAGACATTCTTATTAAATGCTTCCTCAAAAGGCAAATCCTTTGTATCTTTTATTCAATCATATAATGAGGTAAGCATGTTTCAAAAATTTTCACTTTCAATATTAGTCACGATACTGATCCTGCTTTCAGGATGCAATGCGCCGCTCCCTGCATTAAGTCCCGCCGATCAAGCCGCAGCCGACACACTCGGTATCCCTACAGAAGATCTGCAAAAGTTAATTGCAAAACCCCTATATGAATTCAATGAAGAAGATCTTGATACTTATTTGCCCTTTCTGCAATATACCATCCCCGATCTTCGCGAACGCATGAAACATCTTGCCCGAAAGAACCTGGGACAACCCTATGAGATCTATCTTTTAGGTGAATATCCTGCAGAGATCTATGATCGCCAGCCACTGTATATTTTAGATAAAAGCGACTGTGTCGTGTTTACGGAACATGTTCTTGCCATGGCCATGGCACATGATTGGCAGAGCTTTTTTAGTATTTTACAGCGGATCCGCTATAAGGACGGGATCGTTAGCTATATAAACCGTAACCATTACGGAGAATATGATTGGTTCCCGAACAACAGCTGGTTGGCCGATGACATTACAGCAGAATTGGCCGGAAAATATATTGAACTTGATACAACGCACGTAAAAAAAGGTAAATTTTTCGCAAAGCGCGGCGTTCCCTATGATATGCCTGAAGATTCCATGGTGTGGAGTTATGTCCCCATAAAAGCCATGCCGCTTGTTCTGGATAAATTGCAAACCGGTGATCTGGTAGGTGTTGTGCGTGGTTACGGACATAATAATTGGATCGGACATTTTGGAATGGTTATGAAAGACGATGATGGGACGGTTTACTTTTTGCACTCTACTCCCCCCAAGGTCATTCAACAACCCTATCTTGAGGTATTGGATAAGATACAAGCATCAAATATGGAAAAAGCCGAACATAATGCGCCCATTGAGCTTAAAAATGCCGAGATCAAGCTTTATAATAAAGAACATAAAGATGACCCTCAACCTTTAGAACCGGTAAAATATTATACCCTGGGTTATCGCTTTCTGCGTGTAAAAGATGATCCGCTTGCATCCATTATGAAAGAGGGTCAGGAATTGCGCTTGCAGGTTGTACCCGTTTATCCGGATGCTCAAAAAGCAAGCAAACGTGATTCGGTTCTACAAACATTAAAACCCTAACGAGGTTTTTATGAACGATTATACCGCATTGAACATTGCGGTGCTATCGATCGGTTTTGCGCAAT
>CAZSGO010000024.1:0-12707 GCA_964606395.1 uncultured bacterium | reverse complement strand
TCAATAGTGAATGAGGGTGCCGGCGGATTAATAGCCGGATTTGCATTTTTCATGGATATTCCTTTCAGTTTCAGTTAATGTGTTTGTAACCGATACTGATGATCTCTGAATGCGACAAAAAATGCGTATTGAAAATACTGTTCCAACGGCAAAGCCATTGATATAAAATATGATTTGAACATCGCCGGGGAGTCGTTTAAAAGTTTATAGTTTAATCTAAACTCTCAACTAATGAACTCCTTGAGTGCTTAAACATTAAACATTAAACGTTAAACGTTAAATTCTAAACACCAAGTGTATTGATATAAAAAAAGTAATTCAATACAAACTCATCGACAATGTTACGTTAAATACGCACATACATGTCACAAACAGGGGATCTGAGCTAATTATTTAGCAAATATGGGTTGTCGTTCGATCACATGGTCACGGTCTGGTCCCGTTGACACGATCCCAATGGGTACGCCCAAAAAGTCTTCCGTAAATTCAATATACTTCCGGCAATTTTCCGGGAGTTTATCGTATTCGGTGATACCAAGAACATCTTCTTCCCAACCGGGTAGTTCATGGTATACAGGGCTTCCATCAGAATTGTAAGCGATCGCAACTTTCAAGGTCTTGAAGCCGGATAAACAGCTTATCTTTGAAAAAACAATGGTATTAAATCCGTTGATCATGCATGACTCTTTTAACAGAGCAAGGTCAAGCCAACCGCAACGTCTCGGACGTCCGGTCGTAGCGCCGTATTCATTCCCGTGATCTCTCAGGGCTTCGCCTGTTTCATCAAATAATTCGGTCGGGAACGGACCTTCTCCAACGCGGGTCGTATACGATTTTACGATCGCGATCCGCTTATCAAAATCGAGGAATATACCGCTTCCGGTATAAGCACCACCAATACTTGTGTTGGAAGAAGTAACAAATGGATAAGTCCCGTGATCAACGTCCAAGAACGTGCCTTGGGCTCCTTCGTATAAAATTTTGCTGCCATTTTCTACAGCTTCTGCAAGGAGTGGGCGTGCATCCCGAACAAAGGGTCTCAAGCGTTCCACCGCTTTAACCAACTCGGGAATGCCGTCTCTCAGGGCTTGGATTTCTTCTTTCTCAACAATAGCATAGACCTTCTCAACGAAGCTCAGGTGCTCACGGTAGGCTTCCTCAAAGCTACCGTCGCATGCAGTTTCCCAACGGATACCGGTCCTTCGAACCTTGTCTGTGTATGCCGGTCCTATACCCCGGTTAGTGGTCCCTATTTTTTCATTCAGGGCCCTATCCAGGTATTCATGGATGGGTAATACCATATGGGCAGACGGTGACACGATGAACTTATCGGGAGTAATACGTATACCCTGATTTCTCAGGATTTCTATCTCTTCGAATAATGTCGTGGGATTCACAACACATCCGTTTCCGATAATATTGATCGAGTTACCTGAAATAACCCCGGAAGGGACAAGATGGGTAACGTACTTGGTATCCCCGTGGATTACGGTATGACCCGCATTTGCTCCACCTTGGAACCGTACAACAAAATCCATCTTTTCGGCAAGAACATCTACGATCTTCCCTTTGCCTTCATCGCCCCACTGGGCTCCCATTACGATATACGCCGGCATTGATCAGTATCCTCCAGTTACAATTTTCACGTGAGGAATTTACATAAATGTTCAATGCATTGAAAGGACTTTTGTAGAGAAATGCCTCACACAGAGACACAAAGTATCACGAAGGTACAAAGAAGATTTTTTATAACCGCTGAGGTACACAAGGCACGGTTAATAAATCGCAAAGGGATAAAGAGCACAAAGAAGGGAAATATATGGAGAACCCGGCTTGTAAATATTTGCCCTTTTCTCCTCACAAAATTCATCCACAAAAGAAAAGGGCTGAGAATTCTCAGCCCCTACTATATCTTCACCAGTTACTAGTCACTAGTTACTAGTTACTAGTCACTAGTTACCAGTTATTCTTTAACGACCCAAACTTTAACTTCAGCTTTAATGCCGGCGCCTACTTTAACGGGCACATCAAAAACACCGAGTTCTTTGATCGGTTCATCAAGCAGAATGTTATGTTTGTCAAGTTCAATACCTTTTTCGGCAACCAGTTCAGCAATGATCTGAGCTGTAACGGCACCAAAAAGTTTATCGTCTTCACCGACTTTAACCGTTGCTGTAACAGAGATATCCTGCAATTTTTTTGCAGTTCCCTTTGCTGCGGTTTCAGCTTTATTTGCTTTTCTTGCTACATTTGCTTGTAATTCTTCAACAATTTTCATGTTAGAACGTGTAGCTTTGATAGCAAAATCTTTCGGGATCAGGTAATTACGAGCATAGCCGTCTTTTACGGATACAACATCACCGGTTTTACCGATATTTTCAACGTCTTTTTTCAATATGATCTTCATGTTGTATCTCCTTTTAGCTATTCTTTACATCGTATGAATAAGGCAGTAAAGCGATATTGCGAGCGCGTTTGATCGCTTGGACCAATTCACGCTGATGCTTTGCACATGTTCCTGTAACACGACGAGGGATGATCTTACCTTGTTCGGTGATCGCTCTTTTAAGATTTTTATAATCTTTGAAATCGATCGTGTTCTTTTTGTTTTCACAGTATTTGCAGATCTTTTTTCTTGATGTAAAAGCCATGGTTATACTCCTTCTTCTTCTGTTGTTTCTTCAACAACAGCTTCTTCTTCAACAGCTGTTTCTTCTTCGGCAACTGCTTCTTCAACAGCTTCTTCTTCTACAACTGCTTCTTCTTTAACAACAACTTCTTCTTTAACCGGTGCTTTTACGCTTTGTCCTTCTCTTGCGGGTTCAGCTTTTTTATAAGGAGCTGAAGAGGGAGAATCGGGATTTTGAGTTTCAGCCGACAATTCCGGTTTTTCTTCCAAACGAATGATGATCTGGTGTAAAACTTGAGCTTGGATTTCCATCCATTCATGTAAACCTTGGATCATGGAAGGATCAGATTCAAAATACATTAATACGTAAGATCCATAACGTTGTTTGTTAATCAGGTAGGCCAACTTGCGTTTGCCCCAATTGTCTGTTTTCAAGAGTGTTCCACCATTTGAGGTGATCTCTTTCTGGACGGCGCTAATGACAGCATCCAGACGATCTTGTTCATAATTGGGATGAACAATAAAAAGCATTTCGTAATATCTCAATGTAGTCTCCTTTTTGTAAGATTACTGACGTTGATTGTAGGTATTCATTGCCTTTTCGAGGCCATGGGTAATAAAGCATTCCACTGCATCGGCTGCTTCGGGTAAAATATCCTGTAACAGCGATCTTTCAGCACGTGAAAAATTACTGAGGACATAGTCCACCGAAGATCCGTTCTCTCTACGACCGGCAACATCGATACCCATTTTCAATCGCGGAAAACTATCCTTGTAAAGATGATCAATAATGGATCTCATTCCATTATGCGTTCCTCCGGAACCGTCTTTTTTTATTTTATAACGGCCCAGGACAAGATCAAGATCATCGTATATAACCAGAAGGTCATCCAATTTTACGTCATAACGCTTTACGATATCTTTAACAGCGATCCCGCTGTTATTCATGAAAGTAAGTGGTTTAATAAAAGCTGTATCCAGTTTTTCGGAAATTCCGATCATATACTCACCCTTACCGCCTTTTAATTTCACGCCAAAACGGGATGAAAGTTCATCAATGAGCATAAAGCCCACATTGTGGCGTGTTCTGCGATAACGAGCACCGGGATTTCCCAAACCTACGACAGCTTTCAATGTCTTATTCCTCTGTTGCTTCTTCTTCAGAACCTTCAGCTTCTTCATCACCTTCTTCGCCTTCGCCTCCTTCAGCAACTTCAGTATCTTTAAATACCTTCGGTACTACAACGGCTGCAACGATCATTTCAGGATTAGAGACGATCTCAAGGTCACCAAAATCAAGATCACTGATATGGATCGTATCACCAACTACCAGTTTCTCGATATTGAAATCCAATTCGTGAGGAATATCTGAAGCTTTACATTTAATTTCGATATCATGCATATGAACTTCGAATAATCCGCCATCTTCTTTAACACCTAGGGGTGTACCGATAAAGTTCAATTGAACAGAAACCTGAACAATCTCACTCATGCTGACGCCTTGAAAGTCGATATGAACAACTTTTTCAGTTACGGGATGGAACTGAATGTCTTTAATAAGGGCTTTCTGTTTTTTTCCGTCAATTTTCAGCTCGATGAGCTGATTCCCAACCTTTAAGGCATGAAGGAATTCCAATTCGTTTACCTGTAAGGCTTGTGCTTTGTTCTTTTGGTAGAACACTGCGGGGATAATTCCCAATTTACGAAGCTTTTTATTGGCTTCTTTTCCAAGTCCTTCGCGGACTTCTGTTTTCAATACGAGTTCTGTCATTGTATATAACTCCTTTTATATTCTAACTTTCGACATTGAATTCATAAAACAAGTCTGAGATCGATTCATTCATATGCGAACGCTTAATGGATGCGGCCAAAATATTGGCTACACTTACGATCTCCATATTTGGCAAGATCTTATCCTTCGGAAGCGCAATGGTATCCGTAGTGTAGATCTTGGAAATTTCCGAATTTTTCAAACGCTCAATTGCCGGGCCCGACAGCACGGCATGAGTAAAGGCACAGATCACTTCGGAAGCGCCTTCGGCTTTCAAATGTTTAGCAGCTGCTACCAGCGTACCCGCGGTATCGGCCATATCGTCAAAGATCAGACAACGCTTTCCACTTACATCGCCAATAATATTCATTGCTTCGGCTTTGTTATGCGCAGTACGGCGTTTATCGATAATAGCCAGTCCCTTCTGCATATACATGGCCAAAGAACGAGAACGGGCGACCGATCCCATATCCGGTGATACAACCATCATGTTGGGATCATCGAACATTCCCTGCTCTCTGAAGAATTTCATGAAGGCCGGACGTGAGAACAAGTGGTCAAAGGGTATGTCTACATAGCCCTGGATCTGCATGGAGTGTAAGTCCATCGCAATGATCCTGTTTGCACCGGCTTTCACGATCATATCCATGAACAGGCGAGCTGAAATGGGAACGCGCGGTTGATCTTTTCTGTCTTGTCGTGCATACCCGTAATAAGGCAGCACTACCGTTATACGTCCCGCTGATGATCGTTTTGCAGCATCAATAATGATCAATAGTTCAACAAGGTTGTCGGCCGGCTGACCAGTAGACTGAATGATAAAGACATCCTGCCCCCGGATATTTTCGTCAAAGCGCACCCAAATTTCACCATCAGAGAATTTCTTTCTGGTCAATGCGCCCAGTTCAACACCCAAAGTTTGACAAATTTTATTTGCCAGTTCGGGGTTGGATGACCCTGAAAATACTTTCAACTCATTGTCTTTCATTGCAACTCCCATTTTTTTCACCTTATAAAAAAAAGCCTGAATATAGATGCTCAGGCTTTTTGTTCACGTGCTCAGGGGCAGGGATTCGAACCCCGATCGGTTGGACCAAAACCAACTGTCCTGCCATTGAACGACCCCCGAAGGTTAGATTGGATAAGTTAAAACAGCGTTATCACATACTGAAACTATCCGTTCCGCAATTTTGCACGATTCGCAAATCCCAAACACAGTCGAGCCAGAGCCCGACAAACCGGCATAGACGGCACCTTCTTTATAAAAAGTGGCCTTTATCTTACCGATTTCCGGATATGATGGTATGATTGCTAAATCAAAATCATTTTCAAATATCTGCCAATTAAATTCTTTTTTCAATTGGCTGGGTATTATAGGTTTTTTTGGCTTTGCAGTCAAGGAAATTCTTAACTGCTCATACGCCCAAGGTGTAGAAATATGCAATGCGGGAAAGATCAATACGGCACACCAGTCCTTGGGGATCTCAATTGGCCTCAAATCATCACCGATTCCCGTTGCATATTGGGTACCGCCTTTCAAGAAAAAGGGCACATCTGCACCCAATTTAACGGCGATCTCAGCCAACTTTTCCTTGTCTAAGCCTGCTTTTAAATTTAACCAGTTCAATATCGTGGCCGCGTTGGAAGAACCACCTCCCAAACCTGCACCTGAAGGTATGTTTTTCTTTAAATGTATTTTGGCGCCAAGATCTGCCGGTAAATACGGGATCATTGCCCAAATTGCTTTCATGATCAAATTATTGTCGTCTGTAGGAATACCGGGATCATCACACGTCAACCTGAAGCGTTCATGGAACAACCCTCGTTGTTCAAGCTCATCGATCTGAATTTCATCCGCAAGATCAATTTCCTGAAAGATGGTCTCCAATAAATGATAACCATCACCGGGTCGACGGCCTAAAATGCGAAGGCCGATGTTGAGTTTGGCGAATGATTTAAGCACTAGACTCTTGATCATGGGATCAGGTGTGTTTGGATTGAGTGTAAAAAATGTTGAACGGTTCATATACTACTGAGGGTTTATTTCCTTTTGAAGTAGAGACGCAGCATTGCTGCGTCTTTACCATATATCTTATAAAGATCTTCATATCCTGTAAATATTATATCCAGTCAGAAATTCTCTTAATATTTTCATCTTTTCCAAGATATTCCACTATATAACCGAGCTCGGGACCATGCATCTCCCCTGTCAGCCCGATCCGCACCGGCATCCAAAGATTTTTCCCTTTTACACCCGTTTCCATTTGGACCTCTTTCATGACCGCTTTAAAATCGTCTACTTTAAGGTCTTGCAACCCGGCTACTTTTTTAGCATAAGCTTCAAATACCAGTTTTGTTGACTCCAAACCCAGCATTTCTTTAGCTTCATCGTCGGGTTCAGCAGGCTCACCGGTAAAAACGGCAAGTTTCAAAGGCACCTCTTGAAATGTGGCAAGAGACGTTTTCACCGCCATTAATGCCGTATCAAGTTTATCTTCATTCACTTTTGTACCACCCAGCCATTTCCGGGCTTCGCTAAGATATCTTTCAACTTCCATATTCTTGATATACTGTCCGTTCATCCAGTCCAGCTTCTGTACATCAAAAACGGCTCCGGCTTTTGTGATCTTGCTGATATCAAAAGCTTCGATCAATTCATCCATGGTGTAGATCTCATTCTTGCCACCGGGATTCCAGCCTAACAATGCAAGGAAATTATTCAAAGCTTCAGGCGTATAACCCTTCTTCAGATAATCTTCAACCGCAACATCGCCCTGACGTTTTGAAAGTTTTGAGCGATCGGCATTTAACAATAACGGTAAATGTGCCATTTGTGGAGCGTTCCAACCCAAGCATTCATACAAAAAAAGGTGTTTCGGTACCGAGGGAAGCCATTCCTCGCCTCGGATCACGTGGGTGACTTCCATATAATGATCATCGATCACGTTCGCAAGGTGGTAAGTTGGAAATCCATCAGATTTTACCAAGACCTGATCGTCAACTTGAGACCACGCGATCTTAACATCCCCGCGAACGATATCAGTAAATTCGCAAAATCCTTCATTTGGGGTCTTTAAGCGTATAACGAACTTTTCCGTTTTGGCTCTTTCATCGGATTTTTCTTTAGAAATGGTGCGGCACTTGCCATCATAACCGGTAGGTGTTTGATTTTCCATTTGATCTTTGCGCAAGGCTTCCAGTCGTTCGGATGTACAAAAACAGCGGTAAGCATGACCTTGCTCCATCAATTTTTGGACTTCTTTATTATATATTTCGTTACGTTCACTTTGAAAATACGGGCCCTTGGCATCTTCTTTTCCGGGACCGGCATCATATTCTATGCCAAGCTGTTCAAGCGAGGAAATCAAGTTCTCGACAGCACCCTCAACGTAGCGGTTCTGATCCGTATCTTCTACGCGCAGAATGAATTTACCTTTTTGTTGACGGGCAAAAATATAGTTATAAAGTGCGGTACGTTGACTGCCCACATGGACATAGCCGGTGGGACTGGGTGCAAAACGCGTAACAACGCTCATGTATTCTCCTTGATTGAACAATTATTTACCCGATAATTTAGGAATTTAGCCGTTAATTGCAAATCTATTCACGAGAGACGATAAGACTATACGAAATCGGGTGTTACTTTGGTTCATGCCTGCGGATCTTTAAAATCGCAAAAACGATCAATCCTGCCAGGGCAAAAATAGTGAATATGGAATATTTTTTCAAAATAGATTCGATCAGTTCCCAATTTTCCCCCAGAATATAACCCAAAAAGATGAATGCGGCATTGAATACGGCGGAAGAAAGGGTAACCAGGATCAGATTGTTGTACCATTTTAATTTTGACATTCCGCTGACCAGTCCGATCACCGGGCGCATTCCAAAGAATATACGATTCCCCAAAACCATCCAGGCTCCGTAATGATCCATATATTTTTCGGCTTTTATCATGAAATCCGAAGAAGCGAACTTCCATTTTTTATCGACAAAAAATTGTCGGTCAAAACGCTTTCCAAGAAAGACCATCATCATGAAACCCGATACGGCTCCAATGATACTAAAAATATACAACCATATAAAATCGTTTTGTGAAAAATACAATCCGAAAACATAGGCGGTGAATACAAGCATGGTATCACCCGGCAAGGGTGGAAATATATTTTCAATAAAATATGCCAGTAAAACAAGCACCATGTAATGAATAGGCTGAAGTTGGGAGAAAAAATCTAAAACAGCGTGAAATAATTCCATACTAATTTCCGTTTAGCATCACAATAGCCATCGCGGCAACACCCTCTTCCCTTCCGGTGAATCCAAGTCCCTCTTCTGTTGTCGCTTTTACCGAGACCTGCGATATGCTCAAACCAAGTTTCTCGGCAATATTTTTTCTCATTTCTTCGATATGGGGAGCGACCTTCGGTGTTTGAAGAATGAGGGTTGCGTCTATGTTTTGTATCGTAAAAGCGTTGACTTCCATAATTTTTCTAATGCCGTAAAGCAAGAACATGGAGTCGATATTTTTATATTGAGCATCTGTATCCGGGAAATGCTTTCCAATGTCACCCAATGCGGCAGCACCTAAAATGGCATCCATAATGGCATGGATCAATACATCGGCATCGCTATGTCCGTCAAGCCCTTTAGAATGAGGTATTTTAACACCGCCCAAGATCAAAGGACGACCTTCAACCAGACGATGTACATCATATCCTTGTCCAACTCTCTGCATGGAAACTCCTTTGCCATTTCGCAGGATCTGTTCTGCGAAAACAAGATCTTTGGGTGTTGTGATCTTTACATTATCCGGAATGTCGCGAACAACACATACACTTTCACCCAGTCGTTCAACCAGCATGGCATCGTCAGTTCCGTAGAAACCATCATCATATGCCTGTTGGTAGGCCCTGATCAACACATCTTTATGAAATAGTTGGGGTGTATTTATTTGCCACAGGGTTTCGCGCATTAGCGTTTTTTCAACGATATTTTTATTTACCTGTTTCATGGTATAAGTAGCGGGAACAGCCGCGATCACACCGGCATGTTTTTCAAGAAGTTGTGACGCTTTTTGAATTATATCAAGGTCAAAAAATGGACGAGCCGCATCATGAACCGCCACGATCGTTGTGTCTGTATCCAAAACTTTCAGCGCATTCCAAATGGAATCCTGCCGTTGTTCGCCACCTTGAACCAAACGGATAGGAAAAGGTGCTTCTAACCTTTCACACAGTTCCGTCACTTGTTGGCGGATCGCAGATGATACCGGAATGATCATTTCAAGAATATCTGAATTAAAAAATCTTCTTATCGTATGTTCGATCAGTGGCTTCCCGCTAAGGTCTAACAAGATCTTGGGAACCTCGGTCTGCATACGCTTCCCCGCACCGGCAGCGGGAATGATCACGGCAAGCTTATCTTGTTTTCTTTTCATACTTAAAGTATAAGGATTATTATGATTTTTTCCAAAACAAGATAAGCTTGCCGCAAGGCAAAAGATTAATGTAAAAAGGCAAAAGAAAAATTCGAAAAGAACGAAAAAGGGTTGGACATCCATCTTCGCTAAAGCTACGATGGACAGGTGTCCAACCCCTACATTTTTTGACCAGTTACTATATTATCAGCATCGCATCGCCGTATGAATAGAAATTGTATTTTTCTTTTACGGCTTCGGCATAGGCATCCATAATAAGATCGTGACCGGCCAAGGCCGCAACCATCATGATCAATGTGGATTTAGGCTGATGAAAGTTAGTGATCAGTGCATCAACAACTTGAAAATCATATGGAGGATAAATGAATTTATCTGTCCATGTGCTTTTGGGGTTCACGTCGGTACCGGAGATCAAAGATGATTCCAGTGCGCGAACCGTTGAGGTACCCACCGCAACAATACGCCCGCCACTTGCTTTTGTTGTATTGATCATAGCGGCTGTTTTCTTGGATATTTTAAAATATTCCGAATCCATTTGATGGCGGCGCAGATCTTCAACTTGCACCGAACGAAAAGTCCCAAGTCCGATATGCAGTGTAATATTTGTAACTTTGGTGCCTTTTTTCTCGATCTGGTTCAGCATAGGGTCTGTAAAATGCAACCCGGCTGTCGGAGCCGCAACGGCACCCAGTTCTTTAGCCATAACCGTCTGATAGCGTTCCTTATCCAGATCTTCGCTTTCGCGTTTAATATAGGGTGGCAAGGGTGATTTCCCGCTGGCCATTACATATTTCATAAATGTTGCTTTAGAGCAATTGTGGCGGATAACGCGACCACCTGAAATGGTATTATCGATCACATCCGCATAGATCTTATCCGTAAAACGGAGCTTGTTGCCGATACGTACTTTACGAGCTGGTTTAACCAGAACTTCCCAGATCTGATCTTCGAGAGAACGCAGTAAAAATACTTCTACTTCAGAATCTGTTTTATCTTTAGATGCGAACAAACGCGCCGGAAATACTTTGGTATTGTTATAAACCAAACAATCGGTGGGTGTAAGATATTTTTTAATTTCCGAAAATTTATGGTGCGTATAAGTTCCTTTTTGACGGTCCACGACCATCAAACGGTCTTCACCGCGTTTATCACTTGGATATTGAGCTATACGTTCAGCAGGCAGATCAAAATCAAAATCCGATAATCTGAATGCCTTTGGCTGTGTATTAAAGATCTCAAACTTCGTCATAGAACAAACTCCCCTGAGAATTAGGTTTACGTCTCTTTAGGTTCAGGTGCTTATAGGTCCTGTCAAGTGCAACACGTCCCCGTGCAGTACGTTGCAAAAACCCCTCTTGTATCAAAAATGGCTCATATACTTCTTCAATGGTGTCCGCCTCTTCTCCAATAGCCACCGCCAGGTTCTGCAAACCTACCGGACCTCCTTCGAAATGATTAACTAATGTCAGAAGTATTCGCCTATCCATACTATCCAGACCGATCTCGTCAATTTCAAGCATCTGCAGGGCCAGATCTGCTATATCCTTTGTAATGACCCCATCGCCTCTTACTTCGGCATAATCACGACAGCGTTTCAAAATACGGTTCGCTATTCGGGGAGTGCCCCGTGAACGTTTACCCAACTCAACGGCACCCTCTTTGGTGATATCCACGTTAAGAAGCTTGGCCGAACGCATCACGATCTGCAGCAATTCTTTATGCGTATAGTAATCCATCCGCATAATAATACCGAAACGGTCACGAATCGGTGATGTCAACAAGCCGGCTCTTGTCGTGGCGCCCACCAGGGTAAAGCCCTCAAGATTAAGCTGTATACTCCGGGCGCTTGGCCCTTTATCGATCATAATGTCAATTCTAAAATCTTCCATTGCCGAATACAGATATTCCTCAACCACTCGATTCATACGATGTACTTCATCAATAAAGAGCACATCACCCTTTTCAAGATTGGTTAGGACGCCCGCCAGATCACCCGCTCTTTCAAGCACAGGCCCCGACGATGATTTCAACCCGGCATTCAATTCATTGGCAATGATATTTGCCAAGGTCGTCTTGCCCAAACCCGGAGGGCCAAACAAGAGAACATGATCCAGCGGTTCATTTCGTTTACGGGCCGCTTCGATATAGATCTTCAATTTTTCAAGCAGTTTCTTTTGACCGATAAACTCGTTCAACGAGCGCGGACGGAGCGTGAATTCAAGCTCATCTTCCAAGGCCCCGAGTTCCGGATTGATAATTTCTGATCTCATATAATCAATATCATGTTCAGCATGTAATTTACAATTTTTTTTATTGTTTCGCTATCTCTTTTTAAGTGATGAATGAATAGAAATTCTCATTACTGACGCACATACGTTTTACCGAACGATATAATTAAGTTATCACCGGATATCTGATATATAAATCCAATATCATCAGATCCTCTTCGCTCAAAAATAAAGGTGTCTTCATCATAGCGATAGGTACCGGAAAACACGACACTGGTGTAGGTCGTTCCATTATAATTTTCGAGACGATATGTCAAATCTTCATTAAACGTGATCTTCTCCCAATCGCCCGTTTGATAATTCATATACTTCCATGTCCCGATAAGAAGATTTTCGATCTCTTCCGTAGGTGTACAGGAAGACAAAAGAAATAACAGTGCAAGGATTGAAAGTATAATTTTCGTGTGTTTTTTCATCATGCCCCAATATACGTTATTTTATTAAGATTTCCACTGCGTTTATCGTTTGAAAACAAGATCTTGTTCCACAGTAAATCAATAATAAATAATTAAGGGGGTGCCTGTAGTGTAGCTCTTTATATTCTCTGTTTGGTATTTATAGTTTCTCTGTTTAAATTTGAATCTA
>CAZSGO010000023.1:0-13099 GCA_964606395.1 uncultured bacterium | reverse complement strand
CCATGAAAAATGCAAATCCGGCTATTAATCCGCCGGCACCCTCATTCACTATTGAACGGACATCACGATTTACACGGGAAGAGGAAAGAGCAAATATGCTTTCTCATTTGATGGGAAGCCTCTTGTCGATATATGGTTTGGTTCTCTTGTTGTTCTACTCTATCCGGCTGGGTGAGGGGGCATCCATTATAGGTGCCTCGATCTTTGGAGTATCTCTGCTAGCGCTTTATACTTCATCGACCTTAAATCATTTGCTTCCAACCGGCAGGGCTAAGAACGTTTTTCATAACATTGATCAGATCGCGGTCTATTTTTTGATCGCGGGTACCTATACGCCCTTTGCTCTTATGATCAAAGATGATTGGGGCTTGTTAATGCTGGGGATAGAATGGGTGCTTGCCATCAGCGGTATCGTCATGAAAATGCTGATGCCGAACATTTTTGAACGAGGCGTGAACATTATTATCATTGCATCCTATGTGATCATGGGATGGCTGATGATCTTTTTCCTTGCCCCCTTGTACAGGAACATAGATCCGGCCGGTGTGAATTTGATCTTACTCGGTGGTGCTTTTTATACCATCGGGATCGTCTTTTTCAAGGCAAAGAATATCAGATACAGTCATCTGGTATGGCATTTAATGGTTATGGCAGGATCCGCTGTGCATTGGTGGGCCGTGATGAAGTATGTGTTGATGGCGTAGCTATTTAAAAAACGATTTAATCAGTAGCCCCGGGTTTAAACCCGGGGCTTATTATTGATTGTAAAATTTCAATTATTTCAACATTTCTTCCGCATCAAAATTACGGTACGGACTCAATTGTTCAAAAATGAAATCATGTTCTTTATTGCCATCAATGAAAGATTCCGCAAGTATCTTGCCCAAGCCGGGTCCCAGCATGAAACCTTGTCCGCACATGCCAATGGCAAGAAGATTATTTTCAATATCGCGGTTCATTCCAATGATCGGAAATCCATCCGGGGTCATAGGGTATAATCCCCGCCAGGTTCTGCGAACCAGGAGATTCCGTAAACGTGGATATATATCGATCATACGTTTAACGACCTGCGGAAGAAATTCGGAGGTGTTGTCGCAATCTAAACCCACTTTAGCGGGTTCAGGTGTAATACAAAAGACTACCTGGCCTTCACTGTTTTGGTAAAAGTAATAATTCTTTGAGGAATCAGCCGGACGAATATCTACGATCATGGGATCAAAAAGATGTTTAACGGGTTGCGTGATGCCGGCTTCGTGTGAATCCGGGTAAACGGGAAAATCCTGTCCGGTCAATAACCCGATCTCTCTGCCATATGCCCCGGCACAATTTATGATCAGTCCGGCGGAATAACTTTCAGTGGAAGTTCGGATCTCGGTGATCCGTTTATTTTCCGTTTTTATGGATGTAACTTCTTCATTGAAGAAAAATTGCGCACCGGCTTTTTTGGCCAATTGATAATAAGCGTCAGCTACCAGCAGGGGAGAAGCGGAACCATCTTCGGGCGAAAAAGTGCCGCCACGAAGGTCATGCATGTTGATGCCGGGAACAAGGACCGAAATTTCCAAAGGACTTAACCAGTCGATATTTAATTTAAAACGTTTTTGGATCTCTAAAAGTGACCTAAGGGCCTTTTCGTCTTTTTCTAGATAAACCGGGTAAAGATAGCCGCCTTGTTTCCAATTTACATCATAGCCGAGGTCTTTGTTCATAGTTGAAATTTGACGAATACTTTCCTGGCATATCGCGATCTTTGCCGGATCTGAATGCGTAGCCCGAATACCCCCGATAGCCGCTTTGTTCTGGCCCCGGCCAACAGAAGATTCTTTTTCTATGACAGCAACGGAAACACCTTTATTCGCAAAGTAATAAGCCGTGGGAAGTCCGATAGAACCGGCACCAATGATCAAGATGTCATAGGTTTTCATTTATTATCCTCACTGCTTTTACTTTCGTTGATCAGGCTGTGTAGCGGTATTTCAACCGTTAAAGGCCGTGATGTGGACGGAGTTACTTCCTCGAAAGGAATATTTAATTCTTTAAAAATTCGTGGCAGGAGCAAAGAACAGTTTTTGCCCCCACATGAGCCCATGCCCACACGAATATTTTTTAATTGATTGATATCCCGGACATCATGTTCAACAATATAGTCCTTCACTTCTTTAATATTTACCATTTCACAACGGCAAACAATTGCGTCATCGGGTAAAAATGAATATGACGCCTCGGGAAGAGGAGAGATGAGTGTTGATTCCTGAACCCGGATACCCGCGATATCTTGGGCATATTGGAGACTTGCTTGTAGGGTGAGGAGGGTCGTTCGCGTTTTTTTATCAAAGCGGATCTTTTTAACGATGCCGTTTTCAACGTAATGTCCGTCGATATCCATGAGGGGTAAGGGATCGCCGAGGTCAAAATCTACAATGAACTCATAGGGAACGACGATCTCGGCATGCACATCGTCAAGTTTACGTACCAGCGATATAGCCAATCCGGGGCAAATAGCCACACATTTCATACAGCCTGTACAATGTCCGGTGTACTCCGGGATATCCATGATATTGCCCTTACGGGGATGCAAAGAAATGGCATGAACGGGACAGATGGTTTCGCAGGGATTACAGGGGATTTCCTGAAGACAATGAATGACCGGCTGAAACCGTTCCGTCAGTGTGATCGTTTTCTTGGGATAAATTTTGCCCGGGTGGCTTTTTAATATGTTGGCTTTTTGATAAAAACTTTCATCAATTATTATGTCTTTTCCCAATTTCTTGGCCAAGGTCAAGCCCGCAATACGACCCCCGAACATGGCAGAAGAAGCTTCGGCTATCTCGTCGGCATCCCCGGCTTTAACCACCGGAAATCCGAAAGAATTTGCCATATCATAGAAAGCATCAATAGATGCCAGACCGACGGCAATTAAGAGCGTGTCGACTTCAAAGGTCTTTGCGGTGGATAGGATCGGACGCCATTGGTCATCTACTTCAGCGATCGTTACCTTTTTAACTTTATCATCACCTTCGGCATGAAGGATCGTGTGTTTCATATAAAGAGGAACACCCATACGCTGTATTTTATCGGCATGAACCTTGTAACCGCCGGGTTCCTGCAGGATATCGCAAATGCCTTTAACGGCGATGCCTGCTTGCAATGCATGATAAGCGGCGATCAACCCGACGTTACCGCTTCCCACAATGAATATTTCATCGGATGAGCGGATCAGATCACGGTTGACTAAGGTTTGAAAAGCGCCCGCACCATAAATACCGGGTAGGTGGTTGCCGGGAAAGACCAACGAACGTTCACGTGCTCCGGCTGATATAATGAGTCCCTCGAACGAAACGATCTCGTATCGCTCGTTATTGACGAATAATCCGGCTTTACGGTCCTTGTAAATACCCGCTACAATGGTTTGGGTCATTACGCTGATATTGTCATGGTCTCTGACTTGTTCTTCGAGAATTCGGGCTATGTCATGACCGCGGGTTCCCGCATAACAGTCAGCTTTTGAGCCAAAGAATTTATGCGTTTGTAAAAGTAATTTTCCGCCCAGGTGAGCTTTGTCATCAGCTATGATCACTTTAAAACCGTTATTGGCCAATTCAAGCGCAGCCGTTAGTCCCGAGGGACCGCCGCCAATGACCAGGACATCGCATTGATGCTGGATATCGCGGCTTTTTCCCTGAACATCGTTGGTTTCCGGGAGTTCGGGAAGTCCGTCAAGTCGCCGGATATCCATATTATTTTCAAGCGGCGTAATGCAGGATTTTACCGGAGAACCGTTGATCAAAACGGTGCAGTGAGAACATTGCCCATTTGCACAAAAAATGCCTTGGGCAACATCATTTTTGTGATGCAATGAAAAGATCTGTATGTTGTTTGCAATGAGTGCGGACGAAACCGCTTCACCCTCTACGCCATAATAATCTTGACCATTATAAGTAAAATTTACGTGTTTTTTATCTTCAACTGTTAAGACCGGATGCTGCTTTATTTCCCTCAATGAATATCTCCTTAAAAACACAAAAAATGTAGTGAAAAAAAACCAGAAAATCATTCAAAATCATTGGTAAAATCAAGAAAAAATGCTTTGGTGGTTTGTCAGTAAAAATTTAAAATAGAGTGTTAATATCAAGTTTTCCATTTGTATATTATATTAAACATTATTATACAGCAAAAAACTCTTACATTTAATTTGAGAAGCCATGAAAGCAAAATTACTGATCATTGAGCAACATCGCCATCACGCTGAAGATATTTATCGGGATATTCATTCATTATTTGAATTTTGTCAAATGGCATCGTCTGTCAAAGAAGCTGAAATTTTGATACATGAATATCAATTCGATATGGTTATTATTAACCCGTTTTTTGCGGATGGCAATGGTCGTCTTTTTATCCGGGAAATGAAAAACAACGTGCAATTGAGGAATACCCCCGTTGTTGTTCTCAGCGATCTTCCTGCCAGTCACGCCAAACTTGATTTTTATTCTTATGGGGCAGATGCCTATATTGAAATTCCCTATGAAAAAGAATGGTTCAAAAACACTATCCGTGATGAATTGCTGATGCATTTTCAATTACTCGCCAATAATGGACGGGATAAAAACACGGAGTTCTCTTCTCGTACAGAATTTGAAGAAGATTATATCAATGATCAAAAAATGATCCTTGAAAAAGGTGAAAACGGGATCATTGGACTTGTTGCTCCGGCAGGAATTGATTTTGTGATACGGGATCTGGGGTTGGAGACCGGCAACAAACTGATGGCGGCGGTTTCAAATCTAATGAGACGTTCATGCTCCAATGAACTACAGGCTGCGATATGGACGCAAAAATCGATTGTTTTTGCATTAATGAATAAGCCCGAAGAAGACGTTCGAGAATCTTTACAAAAATTAAGAAAAGAATTTCTAAAGAATTTTAAAGAAATTACAAAATTGCAGAAAACACCCGGTTTAAGAGCAGTGCTTAGCAATATCCAGATCGATAAGTCCCTGCAGGAAACAATGTCAAAACTAAGTAACCAATTAGTGCAAATATCTAAAAATCCCAATGCCGACCCGATTCAGTTCTACGGTGACAATATAGCACTTAAGCGACATGTCATGATAGCGGACCCGGATCCCGTTGCAGTAAATGTGATTCAGCATCGCTTAAAAAAAGATGGATTCGAGCCGCTTTTATTTCAAAAAACCTCAGATCTGCTGACTTATTCCTCAAAAGCGGAAATTGCTGCAATACTCATAGATTCTATGGTTGCCGGTGGTGGAATTGACATGATAAGGCAAATACACAAAGAGCCCGATCTATCGGAAAAACCGCTTATGCTTTTAAGCCGATATGGTTATGAAGATGAGATCGCCAATGCATTTAAAGCGGGTGCTGAGGACTACATGCTGAAACCTATCTCTCTGGTTGAATTATCTGCAAGAATGAAAAGACTAACGGGATAAATTCGTGTTCGAAAAACTCTCAACATTCATTGCTGACTTTTTACACGGAAGTCAAGATCAAGCTATATTGATCATCCTGACTTTATTGATCGTCTTTTTCTTTTTAATTACGTTTATATTGTTTTTAGTTACGATTTATTTGCGCCTCAGTAACAGTGTTAAAGAGATTACGAATCGTCGCCGTTGTAAGAAATGGGACGAGGTCATCCTTGATGTCATGGATGCTTCCGTCAGTGCTTATGAAGGTTACAAAAAATTAAAAAAACCAAACAGCATTGGGTATTTGCTTTACCTGGAGTTATACATTGATATGGTAAAAGGCAAAGAAAAAGAACACCTTTTATCCCTTGGGAAATTGTCATTGAAGAAATTGCATGCCTTATTGCAAAGTAACAGCAGAAAAAAACAACTTTACGGTGTTCATCTCTTGGGCTTATTTCATCCTGAAGAGCAATATCAATATTTGCATTTTAACTCTAAAGATCCGGATTATACGCTGACCATGATCAGAGAAATGAGAACTATTGAAGACATAAGGGTAAAAGAAAAATTGATCGGGATGTTGTTTCTTTTTAAATATATCAGTCCCGTTTACATCAGCAATATTTTAGTAGATATGGGTGAAGATATAATCCCGATCTTAAGAATGTTAGTACGTGAGAGAAAAGATAATCCCTATGAGCAGATCATCGCTATAGAAACGATACGACGGATGCATTACTCGGGCTTTCTTGATCTTTCGCGGGAAGTTCTGCAAAACAACCATCACCCGATGGTGTTGACCTCGTGTTTAAGGTACCTGGAGGAAATGGGTGATGAAACATTTACTGAGGATGTTAAGCCTTTTATCGTGCATCCCAATAGTCAAGTAAGAACGGCAGCTATTGAAGCATATATTGCGTTACAGACATCAATTTCTGTCGATGATATAAAACAATTCTTTAATGACAGTTCCGTGCAAGTAGCCGTGAATGCAGCTAAGAAGCTCGGACTAATGGATTCGATCCCATACTTTACCATTGAGGAAATTGATGAATTCAAGTGGGCGGATATTTTTAAACAAATGGTGTATTAATGCTTGACAGTATATTGAACATTATCAGGATCTTTAACTATGTGGTATTTGTTTATTTTATCACGCTGAACATATGGTATTTTGCATTGAATATTTTAGCCTATTTCGGTTTAAAAAAATATATGTTAAGACTTCAGATCACTATGCCAAATGATAAATTATTATTGAACAGCGCTCCGCCGGTTACCTTATTAACCCCCGCACACAATGAATCGGAAAACTGTATATCATCCGTAAAGAGTCAATTGAAAATTCAATATCCCGATATGAGAGTTCTATTTATAAACGACGGAAGCACAGATGATACTTTGGAAAAAATGATCAAAGCATTCAAGATGGAACCCGAATTCTTACCGCAAACATCTTTTTTGAAAACCGAAAAAGTCATTGAGATCTATCAAAGCAGGACAAACCCCAATTTATGGTTGATCGATAAAGAAAACGGAAAGAAAGCCGATGCTTTGAATGTTGGGATCAATTATTGCCAAACACCGCTATTTTGTGCCATTGATAACGATTCAATGCTGGAACAGGATTCCATTTCGCGTGTCGTGATCCCATTTATTGAAGATACCCGGACCATTGTTTCAGGTGGGATCATACGTATGGCGAACGGGTGCACTTTCGAAGACGGACATATTACCAAGGTGGATCTTCCTAAAAATATTTTAGCGCGTTTCCAGGTTATGGAGTACCTTAGAGCCTTTTACGGGGGGCGCCTTGCCTGGGATATTTTGGATGCCTCTTTGATCGTTTCCGGGGCTTTTGGAGTGTTCAGACACTCCACGGTTGTTGCCGCAGGCGGATATAGGCATAATACGATCGGCGAAGATATGGAACTGATCGTTCGGCTTCATAAGTATTGCGGAGACAATAAAATACCCTACAAAATAAGATATATTCCGGACCCTGTAGCTTGGACGGAAGGGCCAACCACTTTACGTGACTTGGGTAAGCAACGGGATCGCTGGCAACGGGGATTGCTGGATTCGATTTTATCCAATATCACCATGTTGTTCCGTCCAAAATATAAGCGTGTGGGCATGATCGCGATGCCGTTTTACTTTATTTACGAAATGCTGGGTCCCTTGATCGAAATGTTGGGATACCTGTTTTTCTTTTTCCTGATCATTATCGGGTACGCTTCATGGACGTATGTTATAGCCTTTTTGTTGGTTGCGGTTATCTTGGGGATGTGCTTATCCGTATTCTCTCTGGTTTTGGAAGAACTAAGTTTTCATCGATACCCTAAATTTTCGCATTTGCTAAAACTAATGGGAGTAGCTATTATTGAAAATATCGGTTATCGTCAACTGAACAGTTGGTGGAGAATAAAGGGAACCTGGTCATTTATGAGAAAAAAACAAAACTGGAATTGAAAGAAAAATATGCTCATGTCGCTACGTAACCAGATCTGTGATCAGTATAATTTCGTGAAATATAATTTATTAATCCTGAATTAATATGCAATATAAAATTGTTTATAGAGAATTAGTTAAGATAAGCTGATTTTTACATATAGTTTCAGTAAAATTTTCCTAAAGAAAAAATATCTTGTAGTTATGATGACCTAAAATTTCATATATTGCATTAAGAAAAATACAGGATGAGAGAAAAAAAAGGGGATACCATGAGCCAATATAAGAATTTATTGGTCGTTGAGCAGCATAAAGGAAGAGCCGAGGAGATTGCCAATGATGTAGTCGAATTATTCGACTATTATTTTATTGCCACTTCCGCAAGAGAGACCGAAGCCTTTGTAAGGGAATATGATATTGATATGATCTTGATCAATCCATTCTTTACGGATGGAAGCGGTCGCCAGTTTATTGAGATATTGAGAAGAAACGCTCATCTTCACACAACGCCGATCCTGATCATGAGTCGACTTCCTGAAGATAAAGTAAAAGTAGATTTTTATTCGTTTGGTGCCGACGGATATATCCAGTATCCTTACGATAAAAATGAACTTATCAGCAAGATCCAACGAAAGCTTCACAGTCAAATTGAGCTGAAAAAGATACAAGATAATGGCAAAGATATTATTACGGGTTTTCATCCGCGTAATGAATTTGAAGCCCATTTTGATGCAGAATCCATGAATATTGCATCTCGAAAATCTGAGGGTGTTCTTGGGATAATCGCGCCGGTCGGCATGGATGCTATCATGAGAGATATTGGAATGGATCAGGGTGATCACCTGATGACAGCTCTCGCCAATCTTATGCGTGAGATATTCAGTGCGAATATGAATGCAACTGCTTGGACCCATAAAATGATCGTGTTCTATTCCACCGATGGTGACCAAACGCCAGTTGCGAGTATGGAAGAATTGCGACAGAGTTATTTGTTAAAGATGGAAAAGGCTATTGGCGAACAAAAGCTTCCGGGCTTTCGGAGTGTAATGATGGAGATAAATCCAAAATTATCTCTGGATATGCAAATAAGAAGGCTTGCCGGACAGCTAATGTATATGGACAAACATCCCGATTTGCCTCCGGTTCAACTTATTGGTGATACGGTTTCGTCAAAAAGACATGTCTTGATCTTTGATCCTGATCCCGTTTCCTGTAAGATCATTGCTTATAATTTGAAAAAAGAAGGCTATATGCCTTTCTTACTGTCCAAATTACATGATATATTGACCTATACCGATATCAATGACCTTGCTGCCATCATTATCGATACCATGATTCCCGAGGGCGGGATCGAAATGGTTAAAAAGATCCATCAGGCCTCATCTTTTGCCGATATCCCCATTATGATATTGAGTCGATATGGGCATGAAGAAGAAGTTGCGGAAGCCTTTGATGCGGGAGCGGAAGATTACTTAATGAAACCTCTCTCAATGGTTGAGCTTACGGCAAGGGTTAAACGTCTTACTGAGCAATAATGTCAGCCGGTACAGTTATCGATAAAATTATTCGATTATTATCTTTTAGTAATGGCAATGGTTTGCTTTCCATACTTATTTTATTTATTGTTTTCTTTTTCCTCATAACACTGGCGTTGTTCTTTTATGCCGTACTTGTACGCATAAAAAACTGGTTAGTTGCTTATCAGGATGTGCACTTTCAAAAAAATTGGGATAGCGTGATCCTCGAAGTTATGCATAATGATATACATCCTTTTGACGGTTACAAGAAATTAAAAAAGAAACATTCGATCCGATATTTGTTTTATTTGGAAGAGTACATTGACATTCTTAAAGGGAAAGAAAAAGAAAGGCTTCTGACCTTGGGAAGACTATCCCTTAAAAATGTCTATAAATATTTACGTAGCCGAGACCATGGAAAAAAAATATACGGCATCCATCTTATCGGCATATTTCATCCCGAAGAACAATATAAATTCCTAATGCTTAACACCGTAGATATGAATATGACATTGACAGCGATTCGGGAGATGCATGCCGTTAAAGATATCAGTATTAAGGAACAATTGATCAAGATACTATTCAAATTACCCAATATCAGCTATATCTATATAAGCAATTTGCTTGTGGATATGGGGGCGGATATAATACCTTTTTTAAGTCAGGTCATAGAAAATAACTTTAATGCCCCGAATGAGCAAATGATAGCGATCGAAACGATCCGGCGTATGCATAATATGGCTTGTCTTGATCTCAGTGAAAAAGTATTAACTCAAGCACAGGATCCCGGTGTGCTGGCATGTTGGTTGAGATATCTTGAAGATCAGAAAGACATGCATCAACTTGATCTGGTCTCTCCTTTTACTGAGCATCCCAATCCTCAGGTTCGGACCGCAGCCATCAGAGTTTATTTGGTGTTGTCTGATAAATTATCTGCTGAAGATATCATAAAGATATTTAATGATACCGACATTATGGTACCGATCAATGCAGCGGAAATTATTGATAGAGCAGGATCTTTCCCTTATCTTTCAACCGGCTCAATAGAAGAATTAAAATGGAAAGACATTTATAAGGAGATTCTCATTTGATCAAAGATATTCTCTTTACGGTGATCACTGTTTTTAATTATATAGTTTTGGTCTATTTCACGACCTTGAATATTTGGTATTTTGTTTTAAATTTGATCGCGTATAATGGTTTAAAGGGGTATCTGGTCAGGTTAAAGGTCGTTAGCCCAAACGATAAAGTGCTAATGAACAGTGCACCACCGGTAACGCTATTAACTCCGGCGTTCAATGAATCCCAGAATTGTGTTAAATCTGTTCACAGTCAGTTAAAAATAAAATATCCGGATATGAGAATCCTTTTTATTAATGACGGAAGCACGGATGATACGCTTGAAAAAATGTTAACAACTTTTAAAATGGAACCGGCATTTCTTCCCAAAGTATCTCAATTGGAAACGAAAGAAGTAAAAAAAATATATCAAAGTCAGCTTTATCCAAAGCTTTGGCTGATAGATAAAGAGAACGGTAAAAAAGCGGATGCTTTAAATGTAGGGATCAATTATTGTCAAACCCCCTTGTTTTGTGCGATCGATAACGATTCCATGTTGGAAGAAGACTCTATAGCTCGTGTTGTCGTTCCCTTTATTGAAGATGTCAGAACCATCGTGAGCGGCGGGATCATACGTATTGCAAACGGATGCAAATTTGAGAACGGGCATATTCAAAAAGTTGATCTGCCTAAAAACATATGGGCCCGTTTTCAGGTCATGGAATATCTTAGAGCATTTTATGGTGGGCGTTTGGCATGGGATAAATTGGATGCCTCCTTGATCGTGTCCGGCGCGTTTGGTGTTTTCCGACATTCCATTGTTGTGGCAGCCGGCGGTTATTTACATGAAACGATCGGCGAGGACATGGAATTGATCGTGCGATTGCATCGATACTGTGGAGACAATCACATTCCCTATAAGATCAGATATCTTCCCGACCCAATTGCCTGGACGGAAGGTCCAACAACCTTGAAAACCTTGGGGAAACAACGTGATCGCTGGCAAAGAGGATTACTTGATTCTGTTATGCGTCATATAAAAATGCTGTTCAGGCCGAAGTATAAAAAAGTAGGTATATTGGCAATGCCTTTTTATTTTATCTATGAAATGATTGGTCCCTTTATTGAGATCGCGGGATATATTGCTTTTTTTGCATTACTCATAAGTGGCAATGCCGATACAACCTTTATCGTTGTGTTTTTACTTGTATCTGTTGTGATGGGTATGTGTTTGTCTGTTTTTACTCTTGTGTTGGAAGAGATCAGTTTTCACCGTTACCCGAAATTCAAGCATATGGTGAACTTGATATTCGTAGCTATAATTGAGAATCTCGGATATCGTCAGCTAAACAGCTGGTGGCGGATTAAAGGGACGTGGTCTTATTTGAAAAAAAATCAAAACTGGTATTGATATGAAAAAGATTATCATTATTTCTATGGTCATAATATCTCTGCTTTGCAGTGCTACGGTGGATTATGAAGCCTTACATGAAAAGGGAAGGATACTATATCAAACGGGATCCGATAGGGAAGCGCTGGATGTCTATCAGGAAATATTGAATAATTACCCCGATGATGTAGATGCTCTGCTTTTCCGTGGTCGGTTATTTGCAAGATTGGAACTGTATGATCTGGCAGAAGCTGAATTGATACACACCTTGGAATTAGCCCCCGAGTACCATGATGCCTACTATGCTCTTGCCTCGGTTTATTATTGGACCGGGAGATTGAATGATGCTGCGAGAATTCTCACTCTCTGGATAGAATTGGATTTTGAAAATCCCGATGCCTATATATTATCTGCTCGTGTTGCCATAGCAGGAAGAAAATATGCTGCAGCCAGGACTTTTCTTGAATTGGCGGAAGTTTACCATGCCGATCCCGATATAATTGAAACATTATTAAGTTTGATCAATACACCGCAAAGCAATACAGATTGGGCGGCGGGTATTAGATATGAATATGTGCTAGTGGATCAGGGTCGTCCCAACTGGCAACAAATTCAGGCAAATATTACCCATGATTTTAATAAGATACTTGTTACCGCCGAATTTAACCGTTATCAAAGAAATGATACTTACGATCATACTTTTGTTTTGGATACGTATTATAAGTTATGGAAAAAAGCCTACATGAATACGCGGTTTCAGGCAGGACTAAGCGGTACATTCATGCCGATCGCAGATGTTACGGCAGAAGTATTTCAAGCCGTAGGAACCCGTCATGAACCTTCCCTCGGATACCGCTTGATGTATTATGATTCCACTGCGGCACATATTACTTCCGTGGCATGGGCCATGTATCCCGGCAAATGGTATTTGCGTGATAAGGTCAGTTTGATCATCAATGATGGGCTTAGCTGGCAAAATCAAATTAGCGTACGATATTTTTTAAACGATGTTGATACCTACATTCAGCTTATGAATGTTGTCGGAACGGATTTCAATGTCTTTAACAATGAATGGATGCAAAGTGTAGCTTTTGCTTTGAGCGGGTCATTTGTCCTTGGTGATAATATTTTGTTATTCCCGGTTTTGTCGTGGACGATAGACGAGTACAATTTAAATCGCTTTGGTGGGACGCTGGGCTTGACTTATCGATGGTAAAGAATATCGCACCATGAACAATTGAGTATTC
>CAZSGO010000022.1:1580-13353 GCA_964606395.1 uncultured bacterium | reverse complement strand
GGAGAATATCCCTACCGGCGGTGAAAGCCCGCGAGTCTGTCAATAGATGGATTGAAACTGTGAAATTCAGTTGCCGACGGTTATAGTCCGGATGAGAGAAGATAATACATATGATAACACCCCCTTTCTTCCCCGAGTTATAGGGGATTTTTTTATGGATAAGAAAAACAACGGAACTCCCGAAGAGCTGATGCTTGAAGCGATCCGTTTGGCCGGGTCGGTCACTCGCCGGGTTTGCCCCAATCCCAGAACCGGTGCCTTGGTCCTCCGCAATGGGGAGATCATCGGTCGCGGGTATCATGAAAATTGCGGTGGTCCGCATGCCGAGGTGAATGCTATACGTGATGCCGGGGAAAACCTTGAGGGCTGCGAAATGGTCGTAACCCTTGAACCTTGTAACCATACCGGCAAAACGCCTCCCTGTACGGATCTGATCATCGCCTCGGGGATAAAAAGGGTTTATGTGGGTATGGAAGATCCCAATCCTTTGGTTGCCGGCCGGGGTATTATAAAATTACGGCAGGCCGGGATAGAGGTTGTTCCCAACGTTCTTTTCGAACAATGCGCCGAACTGAATCAACCTTTTATTAAAATGATGACAGAGAATTTTCCTTACATCATGGTCAAATCGGCGATCACCTTAGATGGATATATTGCCGACGAGCAGGGTTTGTCCAAGTGGATCAGCTCAGCGGAATCCAGAAAGCTCGTTCATGAAATGCGCGCGAATGCAGATGCCGTGTTGGTCGGCGTTGGAACAGCTCTGGCAGACGATCCCGAGCTGACGGTGCGCGATGCAGAAGGAGAAGATCCCCTGCGAGTGATCTATGATCCCGAAGGCATCTTGCCGGATCGCCTGAAAATGATAGGATCCGCAAAAGAAATTCCAACCGCGATCCTGACCGGTCCGCACAGCACGCCGATGTGGAAATATAATATGAAGCAAAAAGGTGTTGAGATCATCGAATCGGATAAGATCGGCAATCTCGGACTGAAAGATGGGTTAAAGCAATTGGGCGCGCGCGGGATACAGTCCATATTGGTCGAAGGCGGAGGACGGTTGCAAAGCATGCTGGCTGAGCTGGGCTGTATAGATCGCCTGGAAATATTCATAGCGGCAAAATTGATCGGGAAAGGGATCCGTATGATGGAAATTCCATCCCGGTCAATGGATCACTCGCTTGAATTCCTTGAAAGTATCTGGAAGCAAATTGGACCCGATATGCATTTTACCGGCATACTACATAAATATGGGACAAACACAAATGAGATCGCAGATGATGAGCCTGCCGGTCCCGCGGGAGAATAAGTATGTTTACCGGTATAATTGAAACGATAGGAAAAATAAGATCTATCAACTCTACCATCAGCGGTTTACGGATCGATATGGTCAGTGAAAAACTGGCGGGAACAATGGAGATCGATGATTCAATCGCGGTTAATGGCGTTTGCCTGACGGTAGTGGGCTTGTCCCAGGATGGATTTGCCGTAGAGGCCGTTCGCGAGACCATAGAGCGAAGTACTCTCAAAGAGTGGAGGAAAGGGACGCGGGTCAATTTGGAACGCGGTATGCCGGCCAATGGCCGCTTTGACGGGCATCTTGTTCAGGGACATGTTGACGGATGTGCGACGCTGAGGAGCATCGAGCGTCACGGAGAAAGTGCAGAAATGCATTTTATGTGCGATGAAGCCATGGCAAAAATGATGGTAGAAAAAGGAAGCATTGCCATCGATGGCATTTCGCTTACCCTGGCCTCGGTAGAACGGAAAGGCTTTTCCGTTGCGGTTATACCTTATACCTTTTTGCATACCATTTTAAACGAATTTAAACCCGGGAGAAGGGTCAATATAGAGTCAGATATTATTGGCAAATATGTTTTACGGCATCTGCAAAATACCAAAGAAGTGAATAAGTCAACCTTAAGATCATGGGGATATGAACTATGAAAAACGAACAAATAACAACGGAATTTAATTTTAATACGATAGAGGAGGCCATTGAAGATTTTAAGCAAGGTAAAATGCTGATCGTTGTAGATGATCCACAAAGGGAAAATGAAGGTGATATTATTCAGGCGGGTGAATTCATAACACCCGGATCGATCAATTTTGCCGCCAAAGAAGCCTGTGGACTGATCTGTGCCGCCGTAGATGAAACGGTGGAAAAACGTCTGGATCTGCATGCAATGGTCAATCACAATTCATCTCTCCATACCACCGGTTTTACCGTTAGTGTAGATGCCGTTGAAGGGACAACAACCGGGATCTCTGCGCACGATCGGGCTAAAACATTTGAAATATTGAGTAACAAGAATTCCAAACCCGCGCAATTGGGCAGGCCGGGCCATATTTTCCCGATCGTCGCCAAACCGGGTGGTGTATTGCGCCGCACGGGCCATACGGAAGCTTCGGTGGATCTCTGCAAACTTGCCGCTTGCGTACCCGTTGCCATGATGTGCGAGATCATGGATAAAGACGGGACCATGATGCGTCTACCTGCATTGGTTGAGTTTGGTAAAAAGCATGACATCAAGATCATCACCATTGCAGATCTGATCAAGTATCGCAGGAAAAACGAACATTATATAGAAAAACAGGCCTCTGTTCGTTTCCCGAACGAGTTTGGTGAATTCAACTTAACCTTGTATAAAGATCTGCTAGACGGAAAAGAACATATTGCGATCACCATGGGAAGCTTTAACCCCGAAAAGCCTGC
Source organism: uncultured bacterium (assembly GCA_964606395.1). GTDB lineage: Bacteria > Fidelibacterota > Fidelibacteria > Fidelibacterales > Fidelibacteraceae > M50B103. The sequence continues at coordinate 10,637 of CAZSGO010000022.1, read as the reverse complement.
ATTGCTGAGGGTGCATTCGGAGTGTATTACCGGTGATGTTTTTCATTCCGCCCGATGTGATTGCGGAGCGCAAAAAGATGCCGCATTGAAAAAGATCGCAGAAGAGGGGAATGGCGCCTTGATATATCTTCGGCAGGAAGGCCGGGGTATTGGATTGCGCCATAAACTTATGGCTTATGAACTTCAGGATCAGGGTTTTGATACCGTTGAGGCAAATATTGAGTTGGGCTTTAAACCCGACTTACGTGATTACGGTGCGGGTGCGCAGATAATCAAAGATCTTGGAATTCGTAAGATGCGGTTGATGACCAATAACCCCAAGAAGATCGTCGGTTTATCGGGATATGATCTGGAAGTGGTCGAACGTGTGCCGGTCGAGATCCCACCCAATCTGGTCAATCAATTTTATCTTGAAACCAAACGCGATAAAATGGGTCACATGATCTTGGAAGAAGAAGGTAAGAAGGTATGAGGGTAAGAAGGAGAATAAGCCTGTGAGCATTATGAGTTACATACTTCGAGCTTGTCGAGGAGTATAACACAAAATAACCCGGTACGACCACGTGCCGCCGAAGCTTTAGCGGAGGAGCAAGTGCCGGGTCTGTAAGGTACTTCTAAGAATACAACCCCGAGTATTTCGAGGGGTTGAACTAAATTAAGAAAGCGAGGAAAAATAAATGAAGAATTTTGAAGGACAACTGATCGCAAAAGGACAAAAGATCGCTATCGTGATCTCTCGTTTTAATGATCTGATCACCAAAGAACTGTTATCCGGGGCAAAAGATTGCTTTATTCGCCATGGCGGCAATGAAGATGATCTTCACGTTGCGTGGGTCCCCGGTGCGTTTGAGATCCCACTGGCCGCAAATAAGATGGCGGCAAAAGAATATGATGCAGTGGTTTGTTTGGGTGCTGTGATCCGTGGAGCTACGCCGCATTTCGACTATGTGGCCGCTGAGGTCAGCAAAGGTGTTGCAAAGGTTTCGCTCGAAACCGGCAAGCCGGTCATCTTTGGCGTGATAACCACCGACAGTATAGAACAAGCGCTCGAACGCGCCGGAACCAAGGCAGGCAATAAAGGATGGAATGCCGTTCAGAATGCAATTGAGATGGTGAATCTATTCCGCGAAATGTAAATCGTGAGACGTAAAACGTAGGGGTTCAGAATTCTGAACCCCATTATTATTATTTTATTAAAACAATTTTCTGTGTTGCCATAAAATCTCCCGCCACCATCCTGACAATATAAACACCCGAAGGCATATCATTTGCATTCCAAGTCAATTCATAACTTCCTGCTTCTTGATCTCCATGATACAGTATTGCAATTTGCTTTCCGCTTATACCAAAAATGTTAATCTCTACATTGCTGTCCGCTGATAGCTGATAGCCGATGGTGGTTCTTGGGTTAAAAGGATTGGGATAAGCGGCGTAAAGTGTATATTCATCCGGTATAGTGTTTTTTACTATAGCAACTTCCGGTTCAGGTAAAGAGATAAGATCAGCATTTTCCCAAAAAAGGAAAGGATATCCATTATTGATCACTCTGCTTGTATCAAGATCCCAAATATCCTCATCTCCTTCATCATCATTGTAATGATATGCAAAATCCCAGGGTTCATCCAAACCTGCTGTGATCGTATTCGTGAATGTGTTCAACTCTCGCATGGCAGTTGAATCCAAAGCTGTTGCCGCCGCACTGGTATCGGAAAGTTGTCCGGAGGTATTGACATTAAAGAAATTATCCGAAAAAGTGTTCGTTTGCGTTGCGGTTCCAACGAACCCTCTGTTTACATCGGTACTACCACCAAGAATGGTTACCTCTGTTAGAGAGTAAGAGCTTTCGATAAAGGAACCTAGATTAATCCCATATCCATCAACTAATCCGCAAAATCCACCGGTGGATCCCCACATGGTTTCCGGCTGTCCCGCCACCTTTCCTTTTGAATAACTATTCTCGATCTTTGAGCGATAGGTCATTTTACCAACAAAACCTCCGGTAAAAGTAAAACCTACAACATAAGCATCAGCAAAAGAATTGGCTATATCACCTTGATACATTGATCCAACCAACCCACCGGCCGAGGACATTAAGCTAAAGACCGTATCCCTGGCTGAGCAATTAACGATATGTCCAAATTCTTTATATCCAACCAAGCCGCCTGCCGGATCTCCCGTTGTGTAAACCATGGTGTGACAGTTGTGGATCTCTTCTTGATCAAATCCTACCAAGCCTCCCGCTATTCCGAAGCCGGTGCTGACCGAACCCGTGACGATACAGCTGTCGATCCAGCCATCAAGATTCCAGCCAACCAATCCGCCTACATAATCGGATCCAATCGCAAATATATCCTCAAGATATACGTTTTTTATAGCAGTATGTCCGGTATGAGAGATATCTTTTACATATCCGAACAGTCCTACCGTATGCTCACTTGATCTATCAATAAAAAGATTGCTGATCTTATGACCACCACCATCGTAAACACCGGAGAATGGCACTCGCTGCCTATCACCTTCCGTTGGACTGTCCCCAATAGGTGAAAAACCATGATACATTACTAAGGGGGGCATGGCTTCGAAGATCTCAATATTCATGCTGTCCGTGGCTGTCATGTCAATATCATTTGTTTGCAGGAACCACTTGTCCCAATCGAAATCGGATTCAGATAATTCAATCAGGTCGCCGTAACATGTGATCAGATAGGGATCAAGTTCGGTGCCGGATCCGCCGGAGTAGGGCAGTTTTCCCGCGCCCATGATATCGAAAGTGTAGGGGCTTTCGTCTTCATCATCACTAATGATGTAAACCACGGTATTTCGCCGTCCCACAAGCGAAGGTGTCAAGGAAATCGTCAGGGTTTCGTATCCACCGGCCGCGATGGAATCGGGCAGGGGTGGAACAAGTGAAAAATCTTCGGTATGAAATCCTTCAAAATAGATCGAGTCAATATGTAAATAACCGCTACCGGTATTATGTATTTCAAATACTCTCGTCAAGGTACCAACACCAACCTGTGTCGTATCAAAATTCGTGTGATCATCAAACGAAGGTGTACTGTCGCCATTTACGATCTCAATATCATTTCCTTTGATCATAATATCGGGTTTAAGGGTTCCGCCTATCCCCGAAGAAAAGACATAAGCCGAGCCGGAACCATATATGGTATTCGCGTCATCGGCATCATGATCTTCGCCGGAGGCTCCGACAATAACGACATCAGCGGATATATCCACACTGTTGCCGAAATGATCATCTTCAGAACGAACATAGGCTGTGATCTTCTCGCTTTCTTGCCAAACACCACCGTTATTTCTGAAAATAAAAGCGCCGCCTGCATCACTTATAAAATTAGCGGCAGATGTATCAAGATTTTCTTGTGTGGCTCCGATAATGATATATTCATCATCAATTGCAACATCGTATCCAAAATATTCACCAACCCACCTATCGGAGTCTACGATCTTTTGTGTTTCGGTCCACACACTTCCGTTCAGATTAAAAATATACGCAGAGCCGGCTTTTTCTTTTGTGTTCAAACCATCGACATCATGATCTTCCATCCATGCACCGACAACGATCGTTGACCCGTCAATATCAACGCTGCAGCCAAATTGGTCATAAGCATTTCGATCGGAGGCCAGTAGTTTTTTAGACTGGCTCCAATGAGTAACTTCGTAGTTGAAAACATAGGCAGCTCCCGCATTCATTTCATAATCCAGACTGTCTTCATCCATATCTTCAAGTGGTACTCCAACCACGATGTAGGATCCGGAAATGGCAACTTGACTGCCAAATTCATCCCCTTCGCTTCTATATTCGGCAACGAGTTTTGCAGACTGGATCCAGCTTTCACCACTTCGTGAAAATACATAAACTGCACCGGCTTGTCCCAAACTGTCGCTGCCCGCTTCAGCGTAATCCTGATAAATGGCTCCAACAACAGCACGGTTTTCAGTCATGGCTACGCTGTAACCGAAAAAATCTCCAAAATGTCTGTCATCGGCAACTATTCTATCCTGCTGTTCCCAGCTTGAACCATTATAATGAAATATGTATGCTGCGCCTTCTTTATGACCGCCGGCAACATCTTCTTCACGTGCGCCGACAATGGCATAGTCGCCACAGATATCTACACTGTATCCGAAGTAATAGTCTTCTCCCCGGTTTGATGCGACAAGTTTTTGCATTTGCACCCATTCGGAACCATCAAAACGGAAAATATAGGCAGCGCCGGCGTTATGAATTACCTCACCCTCATCTATACTTTTATTTTCCCTATAGGCACCCACAATAGCAAAATTTCCCGAGATAGCTACTTCATTGCCAAAATATTCATCACTGCCACGATCCGAGGCCACGATCTTGGAGATCATATCCCAATCTGCAGAAAACAATGGGGATAAAACAAGAGCAATGATTAAAACAATTATCATGCGTTTTTTCATGATTGGCTCCTTATTATTTATTATGCTAAATATAATTTACTGAAAATAAGAAAAATGTAAAGAAAAAAAACATGTGGATCTTGTAACATAGATTACCGAATAATATTCATAAAAAGTGATATCTTGTATATGAAATTGAAATAAACGTGCGATCGGTCGCATACAAACAAAAAGGAATAGTCATGATAGTTTCACGACATTGGAAAGAAGTACCTTCGAGAGACAATCCACATAAAGTGGATGCAAGAGATCTTTACCAGGATGATAACGCCTTGATCGTTCATTTGCTGATCAAAGCCGGAGAAGAATTATTACCCCATAAAACACCTGTTGATGTTGCCTTTTATGTATTGGAAGGCAAAGGCCTTGTTTTGATCGGTGATGAAAAAAAAGAAGTTACCCGGGGCACCATGATCGAAAGTCCAAAAAACATTACTCATTGCTGGTATAATACGAGCAATGAAGACCTGCGGATACTGGTTATAAAAGTGCCCAATCCAAAGACAAAGACCAAAATCCTATAGGAGAACGATATGAAAGTATTAAAGGTTTTGCGGACAGTCTCTTTTGTGGCGACGCTTTTGACGACCATTCCGTTATTTGTTAATTATTTAATGGGAAATCCTCCTGCACATCAATTGATCGTTCATTTACATGTCTGGTTCGGATTGGCCTTTTTTATCTTTGGGATCACGAGCATGGTCTTGATGAAAAAGAAGCAAAATGAGTTATCAGATAAATAAGCGGCAAGATGAAAAATTATTGTAGTCGGGGAGAAGAAACTCTATATTGAAGAAATATTTTAAACGAAAGAAGGTGGCTATGAGTGAACTGATCAACAATTCAATTGATAGAAAAGCCAAATTAAAGAAGCTTATTTTAAAATTGCATGATGGCGAATCGGAGACGAGCGTAAGGCAGGAACTGATCGAAACGCTTGAGCACGTTCCATATGGGGAAGTTGTAGAGGTGGAACAGGAACTGATCAGCGAAGGACTTCCGGAAGAGGAAGTATTAAAACTTTGTGATATTCACTCTGCTGTTCTGGGTGGACACATAGATCTATCGGGAGCTCAATCCGTTCCCGAGGGGCACCCTGTTGATGTGATGACTAAAGAGAATATTGAACTGCAAAAGGTCACGGCGGATATACGTAAACTGCTGGGGGAAATCCAAAAGTCAGATAAAGATGAACTAAAGAAAAATATGATCATGTTACGCGGTTTGTTTAACCAGCTTTTTGATGTAGACAAACATTATCAACGAAAAGAATATCTGATATTTCCCTATTTGGAAGCCAAAGAGATCACCGGTCCACCAAAGGTCATGTGGGGGAAACACGATGAGATCCGGGAGTTGATCAAAGGAAGCATTGAGATCCTGAAGACGGAAACAGTAAGTGCTCGGGAATTACTGGCTACAGCCGACATGATACTGCTTCCGGCATGCAAGGGCGTAGATGAGATGATCGTAAAAGAAGAAGAGATCCTTTTTCCGATGGCTTTAGATAAAATAACCGATGCCGAGTGGTACGAGGTTGCCAAACAATCACTTGAGATAGGGTATTGCCTATATGATCCGCAAGTTGAATGGCGCCCCAAAGGGGCTGTCGAAGAATCGATCAACGATATCCAGCAAAGCGGGGGACATATTCAATTGCCGTCGGGCGGATTCAGTGTTGAAGAATTGCTTGCAATCCTGAACCATTTACCGGTTGATATGACATTTGTGGACAGAAATGACAAAGTAAAATACTTTTCGCAGGGTGCAGAAAGAGTGTTCCAACGCAATCGTGCCATCCTGAATCGTGATGTGCGTTTATGCCATCCGCCGGCAAGTGCACATATCGTTGATAAGATCATTGATGATTTTAAGAGCGGCAAGCAAGATCGTGCTCCATTTTGGATCAATATGGGCGGAAAGATGATCCATATCGAATATTTTGCCCTTAAAAACGATAAGGGCGAATATCTTGGAACACTGGAAGTTTCTCATAATGTGAATGTTTACCGGGAACTTGAAGGTGAGCAGAGGATACTTTCTTATAAATAAGGAACGATATATGATCATTACACCCAAATCAAAACTATTGCAAGTTCTTGATGCATATCCCATGCTGGAAGATCTGTTGATCTCATATGTTCCTGTTTTTAAGGAATTGAAAAATCCGATCTTAAGGAAGACCGTAGCAAGAATTGCCACCTTACAGCAGGTTGCTTCTATTGGTCATGTAAAAGTTGAAGATCTGATAAATTTATTGAGAAAAGAAATCGGGCAGGATCTTTACAGCGGAAACGAACAATTGGTTTTTGTAACCCAAAAGCCCGATTGGTTCAGTCAAGAGAAGGTTACCAAGAAGTTCGATATTCGAAATATGCTATCTGAGGGAGATCAGCCTGTCAATCAGGTCATGAGCGATCTGAATAACATGAGGCCTGGAGCCATTTATGAGCTTATTGCTCCCTTTGTTCCGGCTCCTCTGATCGAAAAAGCATCAAGCTTGAAAATAGATCACTGGATCGCCAAAGATGAACATGATAGGGTGTTGATATATTTTAAAATTTAAGCCTAAGACTCCATTGTATCAATAAGGCAAAAGTCGCAAGCAAGTTAAAATAATCTTGTGTTAAGGTAATTCTATTGCCGACATTTTCAGGACGAATGTTTTGAGATGGTCTCTAATAATCGATCAGTTTGGATCGGCTTGCTGATATAGTCATTACAGCCGGCTTCAAGTGCTTTTTCTTTATCTCCCAATAAAGCGTAGGCGGTTTGAGCAATGATAACAATATCACGGTCGAACTCACGGATCATGGTGGTTGCCGTCAGGCCGTCGAGCTTTGGCATATTGATGTCCATTAGGATCAGATCAAGATCGTCTTGTGTTTTTACTAAACTCAACGCTTCTTCTCCATCGTGGGCACGGACGATCTTATTAACGTATGGTTCAAGGATTATTGATAAATGCTGGTAACTGATGTCATCATCTTCGGCAATTAATGCATTCAATTTTCGATCAAGCAAAGTAGGGGAAGTATTTATGTTTCCCGGGATTATTTCAATTTCGGGCTTGTTCTTTATGGTTAATGGAAGCGACACATAGAAACAGCTTCCTTTTCCTTCTTCAGATTCAAACCAGATCCTGCCTCTCAACATTTCAACATAAGCTTTAATAATGGCCAGCCCAAGTCCGAACCCCTGAAGTGCCCGCCTGTCATAGATATCGGCTTGTATAAAACGTTCAAAAATGATATCCTGTCTGTTTTTGGGGATACCTATACCGGTATCCTTGACCCAAAAAAGTATATTTCCATCCTCGATCTCGCTACCGATACGGATTTCACCCCGATCCGTGAATTTAATGGCGTTTTTGATCAGATTTGTGATGATTGAATTGAATTTTGATAGATCGGTTTTGATAGAAATGTTTTGAGGAATATTAATATTATCGATCTTGAGATCCAGGCCTTTTTTCAAGGTGGCAGGCTTGAAAAAGTCACAGATATTCATTATCTCCGAATAGGGCTCTATTGTTTGAGGGTGAATTTCTTCCTGTCCGGTCTCGATCTTTGAGATGTTGATCAGATCATTAACCGTATTGAGCATGCGCTCTCCGCTTTTCTTGATAATATCAAGATATTTATTTTGGTCTTCGTATGTTAAATTCGGTTTTTGCAATAGATCGGTAAAGCCCAAAATACCATTCATTGGAGTTCTGATCTCATGACTCATATTGGCTAGGAAAGCAGATTTTAAGCGATCAGCCTCTTCGGCTTTTTTAAGTGCTTTTAACATCTTCAGTTCATATTCTATACGCTTGCTGACATCCAGGCCGTATACATTCAAAAAACCTTTTTCCTTAATAGGGGCAAAAGTTAATGCGATGACCCTGTTGTCCACAGTGACTTCTTTAGTTTGGACCAGGTCGCTTTTAAATGTTTCCTGTGAAAAATTCACCCAGTCGGTGGGCAATGTGTTGTCCTTGAAATACTGCCACTTTTTAAGAAGATCTATACTGGATTTATTGTAAAACAAAAGTTTTCCGTCTGAAGAAATACGCAAAACGGGAAAGGGGTTTTCTGCTGGAAATTTTGCCAATTTTTCAATCTCTTCTTGGGCTTTCTTTGATTCTGTGATGTCATGGACCAGACCGGAGACCTTTAAGGGTTTGCCGTGCGGATCTCTTTCAAGAGTGGCGATCGAATGGATGGTTTTGCTTTCGCCCTTATCGCGTGTAATAATTTGGAACTCCAAATCATAGGGGATATCATTTCTTATCAGATCCATCAGAACCTGATGAACCCGCTCGCGTTCCGGAATGCATTTTTCAACCTCATCCGTTGTGAAATCGGAATAGTTCTCATCGAATCCATAAATCTTTTTTGCTTCTTTGGATCCCCAAAAATGGGTTGTTTGAAGATTATATTCCCAATTCCCAATATGTCCGATCTCTTGGGCTCGTTCAAATCTTGTTTCATTTGTTTTTAATTTTTCTTGATTTAATAACAGTTGTTGTTCATTGGCCGTGAGCTGTTGGTTGGCAGCCCGCAATTGTTGTTCATTGGCTATGAGTTGCTGATTAGCCGCCCGTAATTGTTGTTCATTGGC
>CAZSGO010000022.1:0-1480 GCA_964606395.1 uncultured bacterium | reverse complement strand
GTTGTTCATTGGCTATGAGTTGCTGATTAGCCGCCCGTAATTGTTGTTCATTGGCTATGAGTTGCTGATTAGCCGCCCGTAATTGTTGTTCATTGGCAGTTAGTTGTTGGTTAGTGGCTTGTAGCTGCTGTTCGTTTGCGATAAGCTGTTGATTGATCTTCCTTAAATTATCTTCCATTTTTTTCAGGTCAGTGATATCAAGCCCATAAACGTTAATAAATCCTTTTTCCCGAACAGGGGCAAAAGAAAGCATGAAGGTTTGATCGGCAATTTTCACTTCTATGGAGCTGATCTCTCCCGTGTCCATCGTTTTTATTGCCAGATCTTTCCATGTTGACGGCAGGGAATTGTTTTTAAAATATTCCCATTTTTTAAGCAGTCGTTCACTTGATTTATTGTGATAAAGTAAGGCACCATCAGAAGAAATACGAAATACGGGAAAGGGATTATGTTTAGGGAATCGGGCCAGACTTTCTATTTTTTCTTTTGAAATTATTTCTTTGGTGATATCACGAATGAGACCTTCTGTTCCGATTAGCTTGCCGTTTTCGTCATATAATTTCTTTATGTTGCAATTTGTCCAAAAAACCTCACCGGATCGGGTTTGTAACTCCAGCTCAATATTGACAAGTTTCTCATTTTTGTCCAATTCGGAAAGCATTTGCTTGCGAACTCTTGAATCGGCGTATAATGTGTTCATGGATGTTCCCAGCATGTCCGAAGAGGAGGTATAACCGCATAGTTTTGCTATCCTGTCATTTGCCATGATGATCTTTCCATTAGTATCGGCACGTAAAAAACCGTCCTGAAGGAATTCAATGATCGATTCATCGTTTTGACGATTGTCTTTAACTTTCATGCGTTTCAATCCTTAAAGATTTTAGTATCAAAGAGTAACTTATTTTCAGAGTTACCTTCGGTATAATAGAATTTCCCCGTATCAATGAACAGTTTGGAAGTTCGACGCTGAACGCCTCCCAGGGCATCGGCAACAACTACCATGCCATGATCACTGAGTGTGTTGTTTACAGATTCTATGTTGTCGCGGCAGATCTTGTCATCTTGCCTTTGCAGGACATTACCGCCGCCAACTGAACAAATCATAAGTTTCGATGGCTCGCTTCCAAGCTTAAGGAAATGTGCCAATAATTCGTCAATGGCATTTTCGGCATATTTCATTTTATTGATATTGGGTTTATTCGGTGCACGTCCCGGCAACATAATATGCGCCATTGCGCCAATTCTATTGTCCGGGTCATAGACCGAAATTACAATACAAGAACCGATGGCATTCGAGATCAGCGTATGTTCTCGAGTGCCAAATTTAACTTCCCCGGTAAGTACATTGACAATTTCCATATATCCTATGATCCGATCATCTCTACTTAAATACCGCTGTTTTTTTTAACAGTCCATATTATTATTGTAATTGCTAAATATATTCATTTTACAAAAAAATATTATTGATTCATAATTAAAA
>CAZSGO010000021.1:0-14461 GCA_964606395.1 uncultured bacterium | reverse complement strand
ATGATCCATGTCCATGCGGAAGTGGCAAAAAGTATAAAAATTGCCACGGGGCGGTCTAACTGGTAACTGGTAACTGGTAACTGGTAACCGGTGACTAGTGATCGGAGTAGATCATAGAGTTTGCTTACTGAAGCCTAGGCGAAAGTGAGATAAAAGAATAAAGTAAAATACAGAGACGCGATAAACCGCGTCTCTTTGTTTGTTGTTGTCTTTTTATTTTTAGACTTGTATATTTAAGCAGCTTATATGCGAGGAAAATAAAGGTATGAAAGACAAGATTCTCATTTTAGAGGAGAAGAATATTGGTTTTGGATTTATTTCCAGTGATTTTCTTCCAGAGGGTAAAGACGAATATTATTTAAGAAACAAACAGCAAGTTCACACGAACGGTCATTGGCGTTCATTGCGTGCCGTTGAAGTTGAAGCGCTTGTAAAAAACGGAAATACTGCAGATGATTGGGATAAGATCTTTGTTCGCGATCTCTTTGAGCCGTCACTTGTGCGCAATTGTTCATTTTTTGGAATGGTGAGATTGGGGAATGTTCAACATGCCACTCTGCGCCACCATGATCTTGAAGTTCCCGTTGGATTGACGAACAGTCAGATCATTTCCTGTGATATAGGTGATATGTCCGCGATACATAATGTGCATTATTTGTCGCATTACATTATTGGTGATTCCTGCATTTTGACCAATATCGATGAAATGAACATGACGAACCACGCTAAATTCGGTAACGGGATACTTAAGGACGGTGAAGATGAATCTGTGCTTACCTGGATGGATATTATGAACGAAACGGGTTCCAGGAAAATATTGCCTTTTGACGGCATGGTCCCCGCCGATGCCTATATTTGGGCAAGATATCGTCATGATACACATCTAATGGATCGCTTAAAGGAGATAACACTCCAGCATGTTGATAAGGCACGAGGTTATTACGGTGAAGTGGGTGAACGGACGGTAATAAAGAACACCCGGATCATTAAAGATGTCAAGATTGGCTCCATGTGCTACATAAAAGGTGCCAATAAGTTAAAAAACATTACGATCAATTCTTCTTATGAAGCACCAACCCAAATCGGAGAAGGCGTGGAAGTGGTCAACGGCATTGTTGGTTACGGTTGCCGGATTTTCTATGGATGCAAGGCAGTCCGGTTTATTATGGGCGATAACTCAAATCTTAAATACGGCGGGCGACTCATTAATTCATTTCTCGGGTCGAATTCAACCATATCTTGCTGTGAGGTTTTGAACAATTTGATCTTTCCTTCTCATGAGCAACATCATAATAATTCATTTTTGGTAGCCGCTTTAGTGAAAGGCCAGTCGAACATAGCAGCCGGAGCAACCGTGGGATCAAACCACAATTCACGGGCAAACGACAATGAAATAAAAGCCGGTCGGGGTTTTTGGCCGGGTTTATGTACCAGCATCAAGCACCCCAGTACTTTTGCTTCTTTTACTCTGATGGCAAAGGGATCCTATCCTTCAGAAGTTAATATTCATTTGCCTTTTTCATTGGTGAACAATAACGCATCTAACGATCAATTGGAAATTATGCCGGCTTTTTGGTGGTTGTACAATATGTATGCCATGGCAAGGAACGAGTGGAAATATCTAAATAGAGATAAACGCGTATACCGTTCACAGAATATTGAATATGCCGCTCTGGCCCCCGATACGGTGGAAGAGATCATTGATTCACTTGATCTGCTGGAAAGCGAGTTGAAATTACAAAAGCAGGATAGGGTAAAAATTACGTTTGCAAAAGAAGATGCGCCTAATAATTATCCTGAAACGATTTGTTTGAACAAAGTCCCATTTGAACGCTCAAAGCGAACAAGTGTAATATTAAAACCGTTTAAAGGATATCAGGCATATTTACAAATGCTTTTCTATTACAGTATGTGGCAAGTTGTAGCTTATTTGGCGAAAAACACAAAAGAATCACTTTACACACTTGGCAAAACAGTTGAAAAACGGGAAAGTGAGTGGGTGAATTTAGGCGGGCAACTTATGACCCGACAGGACATGAATGCATTATTTGCCGATATTAGATCGGGATCTCTCAATTCTTGGGAAAACATTCATGAACGATATAACGAGCTATTCCTGGTTTATCCCAAACAAAAACTTTTCCATGCACTGGCGGTGTTGAAAGATATTTTCAATATCGAACCTCTAGAAAGTAAAGGTTTAAGAACACAACTTGAGCGATATGGCGCGATACATGATTTGATCACCGAGCGCGTTTACAGTAGCCGGGCCAAGGATTATGAAAATCCATTCAAACAGTTAAACTTTGAGTCGCCCGAAGAAATGGAAGCAGTGCTTGGCAAGATAGAAGATAACGACTTTATTATGTCTAAGAATAAAGAGAATAAAAAAATTCACAAGCAAATTGATGCACTTGTGAAAGGACTATAAAAATCCCTGTTTAGTTTTATGCAAATACGCCCCGGTTTCGGGGCGTTTAAGTTATTGTTGGAATGATAATATTATTGTGGAAATATCAATGCATCGGTATCGTAGCCATAAGATTTGGCTTTGGCCAGCAGCATATCCAGGATCATGGGATCCAACTCTTTTTCACGCGTCAGGATCCAGAGATATTTTGTAGAGCTTCCGGCAACCAGGGCATATTGGTAATTGTCGGTATCGAGCGCGATCACATTGTAATCACCATAAAAAGGTCCAAAGAACGAAACCAGTAACCTTGCCGGTTCATCGGCATTGGGAATATAGGCTTTACCCTTTGCTTTTTTTAATTTACCGTTTTTTATTCCTGAATTGATAACACGAATACGCGTACGCCCTTTGCTGTCGGGTTTAAGCATGGAATAATTTGCCTGCGTTTCGGTCATGCCGCGTTCAAATGAAACATCCAAACGAGCATACTCGTACCATGTCCCCAAATACTTTTCAAGGTCGATCGAATTCACAACCGTCATTGAGCTGGAAAAATCATTTGAATCCATAGCAAAACTCCCTGTAATTAACATGACCAAACCTAACGCAATAAGTAAAAGCTTCTTCATCGTAACTCCTTTAGTTGATCGTAGTAAAAGATATATATAAAGTAAGAGATTTCAAATATCATTTATGGCCATCACCTAACGGCGAAAGTTTCTCGAAGCTGGAATTCGCCACCGTCAATTTTGTGCATAACGGCGATCACAAGATAAAGGCCACGTTGCGGATAATCACCATTATCCATTCTTCCATCCCAGAAAAGCAGGCAAGAAGGCTGTGAAAACAGTGCTTGTTCTTTTTTGTAGATAAGTTGACCGGCCAGATTAAAGCACATTAATTCACAGAAAGAAAGCGCAAATTCAGAATCAATACTGAATTGTATCCGCTCGTCCATGCCGGGTGAAAATATCCCGGGGTAAATGTCAAGATCGTTCATTGAGGCCGGAAGCGCCGTAATGCTATTCATTTTTCCTGGGGTCATGGCATCGGGCGAAACGGATGAAAACCATATGTCAGGATCATCCGATGCAATGGATGTGAATTGTTTTTCAAGGCTTTTACCCGCATGAAGCTCCCTGTGATCTCGAAAATCACAATGATCAATTATATTACCCAAAGGATCCAGAAGATAACAATCTGCACCACTGTTGGGGAGTGAAGGGAAGTTAGGATAAGCGTAGGTGTTTGAGCCGGAAAAATTGGACATATGATTATCGCTATCATAAAACACATTAAAGGGACTTTGTAGCATGTCCTTCAGATCGATCACGTTATTATTGATCTTTAATTGCCAATGGTCCAGATCAAGTTCGCTTAAGAGGCACTGTAGCTCAATAAATTCGATTTGTCCATATGTATCGAAGGGCTCGAATAATATTTCGTTAAAATAGCAGGGTATGTCAAGTAGCGATGAGTAATATTTAAAGTTAAAAGTAAAATAGTTATCACAGATCACAGAACAATTGCAGGTTCCCGGCCTAAACACATTCAGCGTGTCGGGTAAAAAACAAATGGTATCGCCGGGATCACTGGGCGGTATTGAGTATACATATTCATGTGTAGGCGTGTGAAATGCGATTTCCTGGGCAGGAAGAGGAAAATAACCATTATTGACAATATTGAACTTGAGCGAATCCCGGGGAGTAAAAAACACCCGAGGAGAAAAGCAGGACAAGCTGTAAAGTTTCTTTTCACTTATGTTATGTTTACCCGGTGACCCGGTATATGATACTTCCCAATTTAAAGGTTCGCGATGATCAAGAGCCGTATCCACCAGTTGCATGGCGCAGTCGGAAGGTATGAACCAAGCAGCATCATAGTGCAGTTCGCAGATGATAGAACCGGAGTGGTTCTGAAAACGGATGACGTCTTCGCTGTTGTTCAGGCTACGCCATGCAGGTGGAATAATTGAATTTTGAATATTGGGAAAGTCGTCGTAAAAGGACGCAGATTGTGCTACCACAAGAAGTGAATCGGGGCTTATTATGTAGTCTGATTCAAGTTCAATATAACCGGTCATATCAGCTATTTGAAGTCCGCGTACCTGTATGGGTAAGTAAGACCGGGAAAGAATTTCAATATATTCACCGGTAAAATTGTCCCCGGTTTTGCAGACAAATTCATTAATAAGGAGGTCGTTTTCATTGAGTGGTGTGACCGTTTCGACACGCAGAGTATCACATTGATATTTTCCGCAAGATGCAAAAGCATAAAGCGACATGTGTCCTTTTGAGCGATAATGATAATATTGTTCGACCATAACAGAATCGCCGGGAGAAATTGACAAACTATAACAAAAGATCAATGTGTCGTTCAGCTCGGGGTGGTCTTGTGATATATCCACAATATATCCATAAGAAATATCTTCAATTTCCTGCAATCCGATATTTTGAAGAACAAATGAAATGCACAAAATATCTCCCGAGACAATGCAGTCTAACGATGCTATTCTCATTTCATGATCTTTTGGTGAAACGGAATTGCGAAAGCCGGGAGTACCGGGTATGTCCAAAGAAGACAACCAAAGAGAATCTAGGGTACGTATTCTTTCAATACTATATCCAGCATCAGGCCAACCATGGCTTCCCGTTAGATAAGAATCGGAAATTTGATGATCATGAAAAAGTATGGAAAATGGTTTTTCTGTGGAATTTGATATACCATACATACCAAAACGAGAGTCGGCAATGGTAAATCTTGGTATGGAATCCGGAATAAGTTGATCATAATCATGTGAATAATCAGGGTCTAATATCAGACCATAATGTCCGGGAAGAAGGAGGGAATCGGGAAATGGGATCACAGCATCCGTATCCTGGGCATCACAAAATAAAAATGTAGACATATCTGCCAGCGAATCTCCGGCATTATAGATTTCAATATATTCTCCCGTATTATCGTTATCGGGATCGATCATGATCTCATTAAGAAGGATTTGGGCGGAGAGGGGTGAAAAGGATATTACAATACAAAATACTAATTTATAATTTATAGAGTTATTTGTTTTTCGTCCCATTATTTTCTCAACTTTATTGAACTGCATAGCAGTTTATATATTTTCCAAACACTACAGTTGACACACCGCAGTTACATGAGTATAGTGGTAATATAGGTAAATATAAGCGACCCGGTTGAAAGGTGAGAGCTATGTGTGATGCCAATCACAAAAAACAGATACTATTTAGTAACACCGGGTTTAACCCGCTGCGTTTAACAAATTATTTGGCTATACACCGGGCTAAAACCCGGTTTAAATGAAAAATATTTTATTTTTTGATCAAATCCAAATACGCTGCATTTGCACTTTTGATGATCTCCGCTTCGTGGGGAACTTTGCGATGTTGCATTAATATATTGCCATCACAAATAACCGTATCAATGCACTCTGGGTTGGCGCTATACACCATGTTCGATATCAAATGTCCGGAGGGTACAAGGGTTGGATGATTTAAATTGATCAGTTGACAATCAGCCAGCATGCCCTCTTCGATCTTGCCGGCATTCAATCCCGCAGCACGTGCAGCATGAACGGTCGTCATATCAAAGATCTCTTGTGCAGGTGCAACTGTAGGGTCTCCCGAATCGACTTTTGCACGCAAGGCGGCGATCTTCATTTCATCGAGCATGGAAAGATTATTGTTAGAGCAAGCGCCGTCTGTGGCAACGACGATGTTAATGCCGGCATTTTTAGCGGCAACAAAATCAAAATTACCTGAGGCAAGTTTCATATTGGAAGACGGGCAGTGTGCGAGAGTGATCCCGCGGTCCTTGAGGATCTTGCGATCCGTATCATCAAGATGGACACAATGAATAACTGTTACATTGGGGGCAAGGACCCCAAGCGAATCCAGATATTGAACCGGGCGAAGTCCGAATTGTTTGAGAGAATTATTAACTTCCGTTATTGTTTCAGAAAGATGGATTTGATATGGGAGCTTGTATGTTTTAGCAAGCTCGAATGATCTTTTCAGCGTTTCGGCCGATACGGTATATATAGCGTGGGGAGAAACCGCAAAACGTACACGGGATGAATAATCTTCACTATGGTTTAGGGTTTCCTGAGCGTAAGCTATCATTTCATTAGCTCGTGAAGCATCTTGTCCATCGACTAAAACAGGAGCAATATCAGCCCGCATTCCCATTTCATCAGCGGCTTTTGCCGTGCCGTAAGGGAAAAAATACATATCATTAAAGAAAACGGTTCCGCTCTTGATCATTTCCAAAGCTGCGAGTCGCATACCGTGATATACATGATCTTCGGTGAGTTTACTTTCCAATGGCCAGATGTGATCTTCAAGCCAGGAGTGTAATTCCAGATCATCGGCATAAGCTCTCATAAGTGTCATAGCCGAGTGAGTATGCATATTGTAAAAAGCAGGTAAAATAGCGAAAGACGAACCGTCGATTATATTGATTGACTCAATTGAATTTGATATAATTGACTCAATTCGATTTGTTTTGATTGACTCAATCTTAACAAATCTATTTGACTCAATGTAAACATTACTCCGAGTACCATTCAATAATACATTTTTGATCAGAATTGACATATTATCCCTTATAACGATCCGGCCAGCATTTGATCAGGCGTTCGTAAATGAATTTTTCATAACCAAGTTTCTTGGGCTCATAAAGAACACCGTCCGGGCGCTGTTCCGGCATATAATCTTGTTTGGCAAAACCATCTTTTTTATCATGTGGGTATATGTAGCCAAGTCCATACTGGAACTGTTTCATCATATCGGTTGGAGCATTGCGTAAGTGCAATGGCACAGATTGAAAACCCGTATCGCGAATGGAGGTCTTTGCTTTGTTCAGTGCCATGTATGAAGCGTTGCTCTTGGGTGATGAGGCTAAAAATGTTGCAACCTGCGCCAGTACGATCGCGCCCTCCGGGAGTCCGATCGACTTCACTGCCTGAAATCCGGCGTTCGCTATGACCAATCCCTGCGGATCGGCGTTTCCAATATCCTCAGATGCCAAAATAAGTAAACGTCTTGCAATAAACAATGGGTCCTCGCCGCCCTCAAGCATCACGGTCATCCAATAGACCGCAGCATCGGGATCGGAGCCGCGAACGGATTTAATAAACGCGGAAATGGTATCGTAATGATAGTCGCCATCTTTGTCATAAAGCAAAGCACGCTCCTGCAGAGCCGTTTGAATATCTTCTTTTGTGATCGAAAATTCAATATTTCCGGGATCGTTACCCCGAACAAGTTGAACGGTAATATCAAGCGTATTGTACATCTTACGAGCATCACCGCCGGAAGACATGATCAGAAAAGTACGCACCTCATCGGAAAGATCTATCTTATATTTTGAAAGGACAATATCTTCTTTCATTGCGCGCTCTATCAAGTCAATAAGATCTTTAGGTTCAAGAGATTGAAGCTTTAAAATACGGCAACGGGATAAAAGCGGCGAGATCACTTCAAAAGATGGGTTCTCCGTTGTGGCGCCGATCATCACTATCTCTCCATTTTCGACAGCGTGAAGTAAAGCATCTTGCTGACTTTTATTGAAGCGATGGATCTCGTCAATAAAGAGCAATGTTTTTTTGCCCATTTGCTGATGAGAAAGAGATTTTCGAATGATCTCGCGGACATCCTTGACCGATGCGGAAACGGCACTCAGTTCGTAGAAAACCGCATCGGCGGATTGAGCGATAATGCGAGCCAATGTGGTTTTGCCGGTTCCCGGAGGACCCCATAACACCAAGGAAAAAAGTGCGCGCGAGGCGATCATATTATGGACAAATTTACCTTTTCCAATGAGATGTTTTTGTCCCGCAAAATGGGATAGCTCTCTTGGGCGCATACGCGCGGCAAGTGGGGGCAGATTTGTTGAAGATGTAAATAAGGTATTTTCGCTCATAGGAAAAGATAAAGATAATGGTTTTGATTAGCAAATATTTCGGTAATGTAGAGACGCAATATATTGCGTCTTTTCATCATGTGATAAATTCAAATTTTGTCCCATCAAACAAGCCCTTATCGCTGAGCTTGATCTCGGGTATTACAAGCAGGGACATAAAAGAGAGCGTCATAAACGGAGCGCTTAACTCGGAACCGAGTTCTTTAGCGAGAGCGTCGAGTTTTGAATATTGCTCTGCCACCTTGTCAAAGCGCTGATCGCTCATGAGTCCGGCGACAGGTAACGCCAAGATCTCAGAGATATGATCTTCTTCACAGACGACAGAGATCCCGCCTTTATTGGCAATGATCAAGTTGACAGCCGCAGATATATCCGTTTCGGAAACTCCAACGACGACGATATTGTGAGAATCGTGTGCAACCGAAGAAGCGATAGCACCTTTTTTAAGTCCGAAATTTTTAACAAAAGCAACTTGAGGCGCCCTATCTTCGTAACGGTTGACCACGGCTATTTTAAGAATGTCATTATCTATGTCAGAGATCAGATTATGATTTTCGCTCTTGATCTCCCTTTCGACCCGCTTGGTCACCAACTGTCCGTCCATAACTTCTATAACGGTCGATTTGGCGTAACTGTGTTCAATAAAAAACTCCCGTTCGCGTTTGGGATAAACGTTAAAATTATTTTGAACGTCACATTTTTTATGCGGAATAAGGGATCGATCGTTTTTTGCTACAATAATTCCGTTAATAACAGTTTGCAGAACGTTGAATTCTTCCAGCGAATCCACTAACAGAAAATCGGCCGGATCATTTTCTCGAAGCAGGCCGACATCCAGGCCATAATGCAAAACGGGATTGACGCAAGCGATCCTCAAGATGTTCATAATATCAATATCACTTTCGATCGCCCGCTTAACCAGTGTGTTGATATGCCCGATCATCAGATCGTCGGGATGTTTGTCATCGGAACATAGCATTATATTGTTGGTGTGTTTATTGGCAAGTGAGATCAGCTCGTCAAAATTTTTGGCGGCCGAACCTTCGCGAATAAGGATTTTCATGCCGAGCGCAAGTTTTTCCAATGCTTCATCTTTTGTAAAACATTCGTGATCGGTTGAAATACCGGTTGAAACATATGTCTCTAGATCTTCACCACTTAAGCCGGGTGCATGGCCGTCTACAGGCTTATTGTGTTCTTTAGCTATGGCTATCTTGCGTAATACCTCTTTGTTGCGGTTTATTACACCGGGATAATTCATAACTTCACCGAGGAATTTTATTTCAGGGAAATCTTTGAAAAGTGTTTCAATATCCTCGGAAGTAATGTTTGCTCCATTGGTTTCAAAGGGTGTTGCCGGTACACAAGAGGGTGCAGAGAACGCAAATTTCATTGGGACGCTTTTGGCATTTTCGATCATAAACCTGATGCCATCAATACCCAGAACATTAGCGATCTCATGTGCATCGGCCACAACTCCAACCGTTCCATGTCTCACGGCGACCCGGGCAAATTCGGAAGGAACCAGCATAGAGCTTTCAATATGAATATGTGAATCGATAAAACCGGGAATAATATATTCGTCGTAATTCTCTTCGTTTTCTTCAATGCTTACTATGACTCCATTTTCAACACGGATCGTTGCCGGAAAAATACGGTCATTTAGAACATCGACAATATTGCCGGAAATTGTTTTTATTTTGTTTGAGATCAAATTCATATGGTATATCGCGTTATGTTATGGTGTTCTTAATAATATCGGGTAAAATACCTAAAGTTCAAATGGTATTTAAAGAATTTAATTAAAATCCAAATTGTGTAAAAAATTGAAAAGCCCGCAATTTATAGACTATAAAATACGGGCTGAATGGAAAATTATTTAAGTAAGATCATTTTGTTGACTTGAGAAAATTCACCTTTTACGTTCAAGCGATAGAAATAAACACCACTTGGCAGATTTGATGCATTAAAAGTCAGCGTATAAGATCCGGGTGTTTGCTGCTGGTCAACAAGTGTTTGTATTTTTTTACCATTGAGTGAGAAAACGGAAAGTTCAACAAATGATGATCTTGGTAGAACGTACGCGATCGTTGTTGTTGGATTAAAGGGATTGGGATAATTATTTGCAAGCATATAATCTACCGGATAGTTATCGGAATTGATGTCAATGACCGCTGTTGTGATCCCGGTTAGTCTTCCACCATAGTAACCCATGTCGGCTCTTGTTTCACCACGACCGGCATAATCACCGATAAAGGTATCGATAGAGTCGGGATGGCCGGCATCAATAGCGATTGATTTATTTTGATTGGTAAATGTCAGTAGATAAGAATCGTTATCTGTAAGCATGGGGTCATCAGTAAGGCAGCCGGTTCCAAAATATGCCTGAGTGACGGCGCTGTCAATGATCGAATATGTTACAGTTGGCGTTCCTTCATTTATAAATATTTCCGGCTTTGAGTTATCAAACATAATGCTATTGATAATGGTGGGGCGACTATTTGCATTCATTATGCTAAAGGTCCCGCCTGCCATATTTGCCGTGTTATCTGCAGAGGTCATGTTTACAATGTGAGGAGAAGAGTTGCTTATAAAAATACCACCAGCGAACCCAGAAGCTATATTTTCAACAACAAGAATATTGCTGATCTTTGGTGAAGAGTGATCAAGGAAAATCGCTGCACCGTCGTTTGCCGTATTGTTCCTGAATGTTAGATCGTGCATACTTGGATTGGAATTTTTGATGTACATGGCTCCGCCTGCACCTGTTAGAATATTTAATTGTGCACTTGTGGTATGACCATTATTTCTGAACTCACAGCTTTCAAATCTTGGGTTTGACGACTCTATATAAACCGCTCCACCAAGGTATGCGTTATTGGCATAGAAATAACAATCTTTTACAAGAACATCATCCGAATTGTAAATACAAAGGGCACCACCATTTGGGAATCCATCGTTTACGCTATTTGCATAATCAAAGCGACAGTATTCTAGTACCGAAGCACCGACTGATCTTGTATTTGTGGCATTGAAGAGAATTCCTCGCCATTGCATGGTAGCAAGCGTTGTCCCTTGAAATTTTATCTCACGTTCTTCTGTTCCATGTGCGAGTAGAACACCTTCTACTTTAATTTGGTATGGACCGGTAATAAGCACCCAATCAACAGAAGACTTGATCTCGAGAGTATCACCTTCGGGGACAAGAATATCGCCATCTACATAAATACGGTCACATTCCCACGTACCGGATACATTGCCCTTAAAGTGACAGGGTGGCAATAGCTCGGTGTTCCAC
This sequence comes from uncultured bacterium, assembly GCA_964606395.1. Lineage (GTDB taxonomy): Bacteria > Fidelibacterota > Fidelibacteria > Fidelibacterales > Fidelibacteraceae > M50B103. Next base: position 2,810 of record CAZSGO010000021.1, on the reverse strand, counting down.
CAATTGTTTGCACCACCGTAGGCTCCGATATCTGAGCGAGATGTTGCAAGTCCTGCGGATTCTGTATCAAGCAACCAATCGCTAATTTCAGGGTCACCTGCGTCGATTCCCGGTGAATTATAAAAGTAAGTGGATTCTGTTGTTTTAAGTCTGTAGTCGCCATTCGCGGCATCACGGAATAAAGGATCATAATTTTGAAAATTTGTGGTATCTGTATCAGAGCCAACATAATTTCCTTGAACAATGGAATAACGATAAAGTCCACCGGCCTGAAAATCTAAATTGTTGCCATTGTTGATAACTATAGTGTTGACTGAATTGCACAGATCGGTATTAGCTGTTGTGATACCACCCCATGAACTGGAGTAAGTATTATTGGCTATGACACAATTTTTGATATCGGCGCCATTGTTGGCCATGAAATGCATACCTCTTTCGCTATTCTTTGCAACGATAGTATTTTGGATATCCGCAATAAAAGAGGTGTCTTGCCAAAGTGTGTTGCTGTTAAAAACAAGTCCACTTTCTGCATTCTCTCGTATATTACAATTAATAATAGTTGCAGGTGATTCTAAAAATAAAGCTCCATCGCCATTATTGCCATTGATATTTGTCCATAATAAATTGACAGTAGATTGAAAAGCATTCAAGCCGGTTTTGGCGTTGTTTTTGATTTCACAATGTAAAATATTGACGTCAGAATATTCAGCTTGAATGGCCCCGAATTTACTAGAAATAAAGTAGTAGGGATTAGCGATAATTTCGGTATTGATAATATTGGATGTTGCATTGTCTAAAGCAATTCCTTTAGCGTCTTCAATATGTGAGTTGATAATATCTACTTCCGAATGCAAGAGTTCTATTGTGCCAGCATCAGCAATTCTTACTGAATCAATTATTCCGCTTGAATAAATAGCAATAATGCTATTTCGGGAGTTTAAACTATGCTCAATTCGTGAATGCGATAGATTGATTTTAGATTTATAGTAGAGTATACCACCACCGAATCTACGATTAAAATTAATACTGGCATTGCCTGTGTCAATCCAACGTTCATAACAGTGCGATACTTTACAATATTTTAAAATGGAAGTTTGTTGATTTGTAGAATCTGTTGCATGAAAGGTGATCCCATACCAGAATCCGGTATAATAAGGCCAGACATCCTGACTACCCAAAGAATCGGCATGAAAGAAAATACTGTCAGCTTCAGTACCTTCGGCAATTAATTGACCATGAACGTTAAATTCATATTGATCAGTAAAGTATATTTCTGTCCCGGGCTCAATCGTTAGGGTAGAGTTCATGGGGACATCAATATTGCCATCAATGTGATAAGGCGAATTTGCCTGTGTCCATGTGCCTGAAACTGATCCTGATCCAATATGTGTTTGTGCTGAAAGAAATGTCAAAGAAAAAACCAGTAACAAGAAGTATTTTCGTAAAAAGATCATTTTATATCCTTTGTTTTAAATATTAATACAGGTGAATAGTATAGGCAAATATTCGACGATATGAAAATAATAAATGTAAATATATAAATTTATTCTATGAGCAAAATAGGTTTGAATATTTTTTGCTTAAATTTTAAATGGAGGAATGTCTCTATTTAATCAGCAACAATTTTTGGGTTGAAAATATTTTGTTGTCTATGCTTAATATGGCAAGATATACGCTTGAAGCATAAGCTCCCGCAGTCCATTCTGTTTTATAGTTGCCTTTGTCATAATTATCATGTAGTAAGGTTGTAATTTTTCTTCCCTTAAGATCATAAATACTTAGATCAATATGACTGAAGTCTGTAATCTGAAAACTTATCGTAGTACTCGGATTAAAGGGATTGGGATAATTGGGATAAAGAACGGTAGTTGCGGGAAGCAGTCTGTTGATCCCGGTCCGCAAATTACTATATCCCGGTGTTGGTGAGGTAAAGGTCTGCCATGTGTTCCCGCCATCTTGAGTTCTACCGAAAGAAATATCGGTGTTTTGATCGCCATAGGTCAGGGAGTCTATAATTGACCAACCGCCGTTTTTGCTCAGAGCAATAAATTCACCACCAGCACTTAATTTGAAGTTTGTATGCAAACCAACCTGCTCTTCATCTTCATCGCACCAGAACAAGAGAAAGCTACCGGCAGCGATGCTTGTCCCGGAGGGGATCTGCCATTTGGTTAGATTATCGGGTTTATCGGTCAAGTACATGCCGCCAAGATCGATGGTTTCGTCCGAGGCATTATAGAGCTCTATCCAGTCATCATGATCACCATCTTGATCTACGACCGAGGTGTCATTCGATGCCATAAATTCATTAATATAGATCGGAAGATCGCTACTGCCGACCTGTTGGAATGCAGCATATCCTGAGCGAGGCCAGGCTTGCTGCACTTCTGAAGAATCTATTGCCGTGATCCGATAATAAAGGTCGTTATCTGTCAAGATCAATCCCGTGATCCATTGATCAAATTCTTCAACCAATGTGGTGCCGGATAGACGATTTGGTGTCATGGGGATCGTCTGTTGTAAAGCCTTATCGTTATTGTATGTCAGAAGTGAAACAGATCTAATGCCTTCGTGTGAAAAGACCGATGCATATACGAGCGCAGAATCGCTGATGCGATCAATTTCCTGATGGTAGATTGAAGGTGGCGCGGTTTGCCAATTAAGATCGAGATTGGTTTGTTGTCTGCGCTTACGCATAAATTCGTAGAGACCACGCTCAACATGACCGTTACGATAATCGGTATTGTATGAATTGTCAAAATCAGTCATGGTAAAACCGTGATCACGCGGATAGTACGTGTCTTGCACCA